>JAKACE010000038.1 GCA_021821705.1 Actinomycetes bacterium
AGGCCGCCCTCATGGGGGAAGCCCGCACCGGCGCTGTTGCCCTTGTGGTCCTCGGGCTCCTGGTGTTCGCCTTCCGCCGGATCACAAAGACCACCCGCGTCCCCATGGCCCTCCCCAACGGTTACCAGCCTCTCGAGCTCGAGCCCGGGGACGAGGGCGAGGACGACCCCACCATGGCCCTGCCGGCGGTGGTGCCTGTGCGCGAGGCGGCCTACGTTTCAGCTCCCAACCCACTGCAGGCGGAGGTGTCGCAGCTGGGCCAGATGATCGAACGCGAACCCGAGCGCATCGCCGAGATGCTGCGGGCCTGGCTGGAAGCATCTCCGAGCGAACGGTGACCACCATGGGCCCCGCCAACCCGGCCGCTGTCACCCCCCCGGGGGCCAAGCATGCCTGAACTGCAACTGACCGGCGCCCGCAAGGCGGCGCTGCTGCTGGTCTCGGTGGGCCAGGAACGAGCGGCTCGCATCCTGCAGTCGCTCACCGAGGCCGAGGTCGAGCGGGTGGTCGCTGAGATCGCCAACCTCGGCCCGGTCGAAGAGCCGGTCCTCAACCACGTGATGAAGGAGTTCATCACCCAAGCGCAGAAGCAGGTGCACACCCCGATCGGGGGCATAGAGGTGGCCAAGGGCCTGCTCTCCGAGGCTCTCGGGAGCAGCGCCAAAGCCGAGGCCCTCATGTCGCGCATCGGCGGTACTCCCGTAGGCAACCATTTCCGGGCGCTGACGGCACTCGACTCGGCCGTAGCCGCCTCGGTGCTGTCGCGCGAGCACCCCCAGACCATCGCCTTGGTGTTGTCGAAACTGCCGCCCGACCGTTCCCTGGCGATGCTGCGTGAGCTACCGGAGGAGCTGCGCGGTGATGTCGCCTACCGCATCGCCACCCTGAGCCCGCCAAGCCCCGAGACGCTCCGGGCCGTCGAGAACGGCCTCGAGCGCAGGATCGTCTCCGCCGCCACGAGCCAGCGTCTCAGGGTAGACAGTGACCCCGTCAAGCCACTGGTGGAAATCCTGGCCCGGGCGGATGCCGATACCGAACGCATAATCCTCAGTCGCATCGACGAGGTCGACCCCCATCTGGCCCAGGACATCCGCCAGAGGCTGTTCACCATCGAGGATCTCATCAAATTGGAGGACAAGGCCCTGCAGCTCCTGCTGCGCCAGGTGGACACCAAAGAGCTGGCGATGGCCCTCAAGGGGACGAGCGACTCCGTGCGCGAGCGCATATATGCCAACCTGTCGGAAAGGGCGTCCGAAAACCTGCGCGAGGAGATGGACCTTCTCGGGCCGCAACGCCTGAGCGATGTCGAGAAGGCCCGCAAGGAGATCGTCCGGACGGTCCGCCAGCTCGAGCAGGAAGGCTCGATAGTCCTGTCGAGGAGCACAGATGACTATATCGAGTTAGCCTTTCCCGTCGACTTCGAACGAGCCGACCACGACGCTGCCCTCCTACATCGACATGGCCGCCGTGCTGCCCGAGCTCAGCACCCCCCAGGAGCGCTACGACAACGGCTTCAAACGGGGCTACATGGCCGGCTATGCCGAGGGTGCTCGCCAGGCCCAAGCCGAAAGGGCGGCCGAACTGGCGGCCCACAAGGCGGCCTGGGCCTCCACCCAGGCCCACGCCAGTGCCCTGCTGAGCCAGTTGGCCAGCGCCACGGAGGAGTACCTGGCCCGCTTCGGCGGGCGCGACGTCACCATGACCGACCAGCTGGTGGCGGCGGCCTTCGAGCTGGCCGAGGCGGTCATAGGCCACGAGCTGCGTACCGGCCCTGGCCATGCCGCCGAAGTGGCGCGCACCGTGCTGGAGTCCCTGCCCGTGGGCCCGGCCTGCGTGCGTGTCAACCCGGGGGACGAGAAGTTCGTGCGTGACGCCTCGACTTCTCTCGGCCGCAGTGGCCAGGCGGTGGACATTCTCGCCGACCCCGAAGTCGGGCCCGGCGGCTGCATCGTGACTTCGGGTGCCAAGTTCGTCGACGCCAGGGTCGAGCAGGCGCTGGCCCGGGGCCGCGAGGTGTTCCTCGGCTCTGGTGCCGACCGGGTCACCGGCTCCGGCGATGGTGCCGGGGAAACCAGGGAGGCGCAGCTGTGAGCGCGTTGACGCTGCGCCAGCGGGTCGACGCAGCAAAACTGGCGGCCAGGCCCCGCACTTTCGGGCGAGTCCGTTCCGTCGTCGGCATGAGCGTGACGGTGGAGGGGGTACAGGCTGCCATCGGTGAGGCCGTCTGCGTCTCGCGTGCCGGCGGTGAGCTGCTGGCGGAGGTCGTTGCCATCGAGGACGACGGGTTGGTCTGCATGCCCCTCGGGGAGCTGACCGGCATACGCGCCGGTGCGCCGGCCGAACTGGCCCCCGGGCGCCTGGCGGTGCCCGTCGGGGAGCAGTTGCGGGGCCGGGTGCTCGACGCCCTGGGCCGCCCCATCGACGGGGGGCCCGACCTGGGCGGCATGGCCCGCGTCCCCGCCTCGGGCACTCCACCGCACCCACTTCGCCGTGCCATGGTCGACACCCACATGCCACTCGGCGTCCGCGTCCTGGACACCATGCTCCCCTGTGGCCGAGGCCAGCGCATGGGCATCTTCGCCGGCTCGGGCGTGGGCAAGTCGAGCCTCCTGTCGATGATCGCCAGGGGCACCGAGGCCGACATCTCAGTGCTGGCGCTGGTGGGCGAGCGGGGCCGGGAAGTCCGCGAGATGATCGAGCACGACCTGGGGCCGGCCGGGCTGGCCCGCTCCGTTGTGGTGGTCGCAACCTCGGACGAGCCGGCCTTGATGCGGCTGCAGGCTGCACAGACGGCAACCCGTATAGCCGAATGGTTCAGGGACACCGGCCGCCACGTCGTGCTGATGATGGACAGCCTCACCCGCTACTGCATGGCGCAGAGGGAAGTCGGCCTGGCCGCCGGCGAACCACCGGCCACTCGGGGCTACCCCCCTTCCGTCTTCGCCCTGTTGCCGCGGCTGCTCGAGCGGGCCGGCGCCGGGGAGCACGGCAGCGTCACAGGGCTCTACACGGTCCTGGTCGAGGGTGACGACATGAACGACCCGGTGGCGGACTCCGCCCGCTCCATCCTCGACGGGCACATCGTCTTGTCCCGCAAGCTGGCCACATCCGGCCATTTCCCAAGCGTGGACGTACTCGAATCGGTCTCCAGGGTGGCACCCCGGGTTATGACACCCGAGCAGGTGGCCCAGGCCAACGAGCTACGGCGCCTGATGGCTGCCTACCGGGACGCGCGCGACCTCATCGAGATAGGCGCCTACGTGAAGGGCGCCAATGCCGTTGTGGACCGGGCAGTGCAGCTGAAAGCCGCCATCGACCTTTTCCTGCGCCAGGACGCCGCAACCGTCGCCCCGGTGGCCCAGAGCCTGGCCGCGCTCGCCACGCTGGTGGCCCAATGAAGCGGTACTCGTTCAACCTGGCCGCGGTACTGAGGGCCCGGAGGCTCCAGCAGGACGTGGCCAAGGCCGACCTGCAGAAGGCCAACATGGCGGCAACCGCCGCCGAACTGGCCGCCAAGGCCAGCCTGGAGCACTACCGCCAGGTCAGCCGGCCCGAGGACAACCGCTTCCTGGCCCAACGCCAGCAGGCCGAGCTGGCGGCGGGCTCGCTCGCCGGGGCCCGCCAGGCACTGGTGGCAGCACGGGTTGCGGTGGACGACGCGATGGCCCGCTACGTCGACGCCGCCAAAGCCGTTTCCGTGCTCGAGCACCTCGACCAGCGCGGACGCCAGGAGCACCGCTTGGCCGTGCAGCACGAGGAGGCGGCCGTTGTCGACGACCTCGTCGTGTCGCGCCATGCCCGCCAGCAGCAGCGCCTGCACAAGCCGGGGCCCCGGCCGTGACCTACGTCGACGGGCTCTCCACGGCTCTGGCCGTCGTCAACGAGTTACAACAGAACTTCGATTCGCTGAGCTCGGGCGCCGGGGGGTTCGAATCCGTGCTGGCCCAGGTGGCCGGCCTCTCGGGCACTACCCCCGGGGGCACCACCCCCGCTGCAGCACCGGCCGCCTCGGGCGCCACCGGGGCGTACGGCTACGCCCTACAGGAGGGAGCCCCCATCTACGCCGGCCAGGCCGGAGGCTTCCTCGGTGGGATCGGGCCCGGCCAGGCGGCCGGCTCGGGTGGGAACGCCGGCGCCGGCTCTCCGGCGACATCGGCGAGCGCGGGGGCCGCCTCGGGCGTCTCGGGGCAGCCAGGCGCAACCGGCGCCGCTGCGGGAGCCGACATCGGCCAGCAGGCCGTCGCCCAGGCGGAGACCTTCCTCGGCGTGCCCTACCAGTGGGGCGGCACGGGCCCGGCGACCGGCGTGGACTGCTCCGGGCTGGTCCAGGACGTCTACTCCAGGCTGGGCGTCGATCTGCCCAGGACCTCGCAGGAACAGGCCCTGGTGGGCACTGCCGTGGGCAGCCTCGCCCAGGCGCAGCCCGGCGACCTCGTCTTCTACCCCGGTTCGGACGGCACCGCCACCGCGCCCGGCCACGTGGGCATCTACATCGGCAACGGGCAGATGATCGACGCTCCTCATGCCGGCGCCGACGTGCGCGTCGACCCCGTCGGGACACCCACCGAGATCCGCCGGGTAGCAGGGCTGGCTCCGGCCGCCTCGGGCCCCGAGCTGCCGGGAGGCGCCGCAGCGGCCGGAGGGGGCACGGGCTCGTCCGGCGTGGTCCCCGGCACTCCTGCCGGACTGGTCGGCACGTTCGAACAGGCAGCCGCCACCTACAACGTCCCCGCCTCCCTGCTCTCGTCGGTTGCCTTCAACGAATCGAGCTTCCGCACCGACATCGGCAGCGCGGCCGGCGCCAAGGGCCTCATGGCTCTCATGCCGGCCACCGCAGCGTCATACGGCGTCGACCCCTACGACCCGGCGCAGGCCGTACCGGCCGCTGCCCAACTTCTCGCCGGTTACCACCAGAAGTACGGGTCCTGGTCCCTCGCGCTGGCCGCCTACAACGCCGGTCCGGGCGCCGTGGCGCAGTACGGCGGCATCCCGCCGTACCCGCAAACCCAGGCATACGTGGCCAAGGTCCTCTCGGACGCAGGCATGGAGGGTCAATGAGCACTGTTACAGCCATGGGCGCGGCGCCGCTGACGCCGGAGCAGCCAGGCAACACCAAGAACGGCGCTGACGCGTCGACGTTCGCCGGCGTACTGGCCGTTGTGGCCGGTGGGGCCGGAGCAACCGGGCCCCTCGGGGCTGGTCTTCCTGCCAGCCGCAGCGACCAGAGCTCTACGGCCATCGCCCCGGCTGCGCTGACGTCGGCTCACGGGTCGGGGGCCCTGGGCGCTGCAGGCGCCGGGACCGGCCCCAGCGCCACGGCTACGGCTGAGGGCAGTGCCGGTGCCCCGGTCGGCGGGACCGCCCCTGGCAACCCCGACAAGACGGGCTCGACTCCGGGGGAAGTGAGCCAGGCTGGCGCCACAGGGCAAACGGGTGCCGGCCATCGCCCGGACAGGCAGGCGACGGCACCCGGCCGGGCACTGTCGGCCGGGCCGGCTGGCCAGGCCCCACAGGCTCCGGGGGCAGCCACGACGGCTTCAGGGACGGCCACTTCGGGCACAGGTGCCTCGTCCGCAACCTCTGGTGCGACCGCAGCTTCGACCGCCGGCGCACTCTCGGCGACCGCGGCGGCCGGCACCACTGAAGCCAAAGCCATGACGACCATGGCGACGGCGGGCGGGCGGCCCGTGCTGCGGGGACAGCCCTCCGCCGGGCCGGCGACGACAACGCCCAGCCGGGCCATCGCCGGGGCAGTTGCAGCGACCGTGCGGGGGACGGGCGCCGACCCGGCACCCGGTACCCCGGCACCCGGCACCCCCAGCGCGGTGAGCGACACCATCGCTTCACAGGTCGCTGCCGGCACTGCCGTTGCCTCCGCCACTACGGCAGGCACGGCCACAGCGGCACGAGCCACCACAGCCCAGGCCGCGACAGGGGCGTCCACTCCGGCTGCCGGCGATGGGCCGACCGTTGACGCCACGGTGCGGGCCAAGGCGCAGCCTGGCGGCCCGGCCTCCAAGACCGGCGGTCGCGACACCTCTTCGACCGGCCCCCTCCAGTCTGCCGACCAGGCCGCGCCGCGGCCGCCCGTCGCCGGCACAGCGAGCAGCGGCGCCCTGGAGGGCACGGGTGCCAGCCACCCCCCGGCACAGGGCCACGGCAACGGTGCCGCGTTGACGGGGGCTCAGGCCTCCACAGGAGGAGGCTCGAGTTCCTCGACGGGAGGGCCGCCCGACAGCGGGGCCAAGGGTGCTCCGGGCGGAGCGACGGGCAACTCCGCCGGCACGGCGCACGCTCCGGCCGGCACTGCGGGCAGGGCCGGCACGGTCGGGCCGGCTGCGACCACCTTCTCGGTCGCGCCCGGTGCCGCCCCCACGGCCCGCACCGGCCATACCGGCACGGCCGCTTCAGCCGGGACAACCTCAGCACCGGTCGGCCGGGCGACGGTGGCCGTGGCCCCGGACGCCGCCTCCGGGTCTGCGAACCCGGCCCCGGGCCCCGCGCTCGCTGCCACGGCTGTCGCAGTTCCCCCACCTTCTTCGGCGCCGGTACCCACGGCCGCGACTGCCGCTACCGGCTCTCAGGTCGCTGCCCGCCCCACACCCGTCCCCGAGCAGCTGGCCACCGTCATCGTCCCGATGGCGCGCCAGGCCGAGGGCGTCTACTCCGTCAACATCCGCCTTCAGCCGGCCGATCTCGGGGTCGTGCACGTCGCCATGCACGTCGCGGCCGGCACGGTCAGCCTCTCGCTGCACGCCGAGGGCGGCACCACCGGCGACCTGCTGCGACAGAACCTGGACCAGTTACGCCAACAGTTGTCGTCGGCAGGGCTGAGCACCGGCAGGTTCGACGTCAGCACGGGTGGGCAGCCCGAGATGTGGCGCCCCCAGTCCCAGGCCCAACAGCCACAGTCCGGTCCCAGCGGGGAGCAGGCGTTCGAGCACGCTTCCACCCCTCCGCCCGGTCCACCGCCCGATGCCCCTGCCGTTGTAGACGGCCAGCTCGATGTGAGGTTGTAAACGAATGAGCATTCTCCCGCCCAGCAGCATCACTGACACGTCCAAGCAGCCGGTGGCCACCCTGCCCCCGGGCAGCACCGCCGCGTCCGGCTCGTCCGGCTCGTCGGCCACCAGCCCCCTGGGGGCCAACGCCGTCAACGCCGACACCTTCCTGCAGCTGCTCGTCGCCCAGATGCAGTACCAGGACCCCAACAACCCCGTCAACTCGACCCAGTTCCTCTCGCAGACCGCCTCTTTCGAGGAAGTCCAGCAGCTCGGCTCGCTCGAAACTTCCCTCTCCAGCCTGGTCAGCACGCAGCAGACAATGGCGGCGGCGTCGATGCTTGGCCAGCAGGTCACCGGTGCCGACACCAACGGCAGCCCGGTGACCGGGACCGTTACCGGGGTCCAGCTGACCAGCAACGGCCCGGTGCTCCAAGTCGGCAATTCATCGGTCCCCATGTCGTCGGTGACAGCGCTGGGGAGCGCGACTGCACAGGCTTCAACCGCAGCGACGGCTCCATCTGCCACCGGGACGAGTGCTGCCGGCACGACGACAGGCGCCACCGGGACGGGCACAGTTGCCGGCACGACGACCGGCGCCACCGGGACGGGCACAGTTGCCGGCACGACGACCGGCGCCACCAACATCTCCGGCGCCGCCACCGGCGTCGCCGGCACTACCGGTGCAAGCAGCACCGGTAGCACGAGCAGCACGGCCACGGACGGCACCACGGGCACGACCACTGCCGGCAACGCATCAGGTGCGAACACCACCGCCACGGACGGCACGACGGGCACGACCGCTACACCCGGTGGCAGCACCGGGGGGGGCGGCAGTGCCAACCCGACAAACGGCACCGGCGCGGCTTCGCCGGCAGCCTCCACGTCCACGACCACCACACCGTCGGTCTGAGAGAACCGACCCACCCCAGGAGGGCAAACTCCGTGCTTCGCTCTTTGTTCAGCGGCGTCTCAGGCCTCGACGCCAACCAGGAGTACATCGACTCCATAGGTAACGACATCGCCAACATCAACACCACCGGCTACAAGAGCAACGAGGTCCAGTTCGAGGACCTCCTCAGCCAGACGATCTCGGGGGCTACGGCCCCCTCGACCACCACCGGCGGCATCAACCCGACGCAGGTCGGCCTGGGCGTCAAGGTGGCCGGCGTGGAGGCGAACTTCACCCAGGGCACTTCGCAGCAGACCGGTAACCCGCTGGACCTGTCCATCCAGGGTGACGGGTTCTTCATCACCAAGGGGAGCAACCAGGTCTATTACACCCGGGCCGGCTCCCTGCAGCTGGACGGCAACGGCAACCTGGTGACCCCCAACGGCAACCTGGTGCAGGGCTGGCCGGCGACAGCCACCGGGACCATCAACACCAGCGCCCCGCTCGGGGCCCTCAGCATCCCGAGCGGCCAGCAGATCGCTGCCAACCCCACTTCCACGGTGACCCTCGGCGGCAACCTGGCCGGCCAGTCGGGCTGGACCCCGCCCACGGGGGCGCCCGGTTCGAGCACCAGCTCCGGGTCGACCAGCACCACCCCGGTGGGCTCCTCGACCTCCGTCACCGTCTATGCCAAGAACGGGTCGACGGAGTCGCTCGACCTGACTTTCGAGCAGGCGAGCACCCTTCCCTCCAGCGCCCCCAAGGGCGCGGCGACGGCCTGGAACGTCTACGGCGTCCTCGCCGGCGCCGGGGCCAGCCCCGACTACACCAATTCCAAGGCCGCCACCCTCTACTTCGACTCCAGCGGCAACTTCGTCGGCTACACCGACCAGACCGGCAACACCAGCACCTCGGCCAGTTCTTTCAGCCTGTCCGTGCCGGACGAGACCCAGAGCACGACCAGCACCGCCACCCAGTCGTTCACGCTGAAGGTCCCGACCGTGACGGCCAACTCGAGCCAGGACACGATTTCGGTCCTGAGCCAGGACGGCAACGCCCCCGGCACCCTCCAGAGCTACAGCATAGGCAACAACGGCCTGATCCAGGGCGTGTTCAGCAACGGCCAGACGCTCAACCTGGGCCAGATCGCCCTGGCGACGTTCGCCAACCCCGACGGCCTGCTGCGCGCCGGCGACACGTCCTTCACGGCCACCGCCAACTCCGGATTGGCCCAGGTCGGCCAACCCAACAACGGCAGCCGAGGCAGTATCCAGGCCGGCACCCTCGAAGCCTCCAACGTCGACCTGGCGACCGAGATGACCGAGCTGATCGAAGCCGAACGGGGCTTCCAGGCCAACGGGAGCATCATCACGACCTCCGACACGCTGCTGCAGGACCTCATCAACCTCAAGCAGGGCGGCTAGCGCTGGTGGCGCCGCCTCGCCGGCGGCGGCAGCGCTACACGAGCCCCGGGCGGCCGCTGGCCGTCCGGGGCCTCACCGCGTGGGCGGCGCTGCCACGCCTGGGAGCCTTCCGGGGTTTCCTCTCTTTCCCTGCCCCGCCCCTGGTCGCGGCCCCGACCTCCGCCGGCGCGCCGGTTTTCGGCGGAGCGTTCAGGCAGGCCCTGGGGCCGACGATCTAACACCTGTCGGCCAATGGATTGGCCGGGCGCTGCTGGCGCACCATCAGCCCGACGGAGCGGGGCACATGATTCTTCTAACCAGGCTCAACGGTCCGCAGATAGCGGTAAATGCCGACCTGATCGAGCGAGCCGAGGCGACACCGGACACGGTGTTGACCCTGGTCGACGGCACCAAGTACCTGGTGGCCGAGACCGTGCAGGAAGTGATCGACCGGGTGAGGTTGTTCCGGGCGTCGGTGCTCGTGGCGGCCAAGGAACTGGAAGAGAGCGCAGGCCAGCCGCGGGCCACTCTGCGGGCACTGCCTGACCCATCGGAGAGCTGACCAGTGGACCCGGCGAGCCTTGTGGGCATCGGGCTGGCCCTGGTCGCCCTGATGGTCTCCATGGTCATGGACGGGGGC
>JAKACE010000039.1 GCA_021821705.1 Actinomycetes bacterium
CATCAGCGTCAGGCCCCGGCCCCGCTCGTCCTGGGGCCCGGCGACGTTCTCGGAGAGCAGTACGTGGTCGAAGCCCCGGCCCACGTCCACGACTCGCAGCTCGGCCAGCACGGGGCCGATCGTGACGTTCACTTCGTAGGCGTCACCAGCGCCGGAATGCTCGATTACGTTGGCGGCGGCCTCGGTGACGGCCAGCTCGACGTCGCCGCGGTCCTCGTCGAGCACGCCGACCTCGGCCAGGACGTCGGCAACCAGGTGCCGCAGTACGGTGACCGAGAGCCTGTCCCGGGGCAGTTGTAGGGACAGGGCGATGCGGAAACCCCGCGTGAGCGTCAGCGCTCTCGTCGTCCGGGCCTGCTCCGGGGGCCAGGTGTAGGCCTGGGCCCAGCGCGACCCCGACTGGCGGAAGTCGACTATCGCCCGGCATCGGGCGTCGCCGCTGGCGATGGTCTCGTCGAGGACGATGTCGGCGGAGCCATTGACTTGCGCAGCCAGTGAGCCAAGGAGGGCAGCCGTGACCCGGCACAGGCTGTTGTGACCGGCGACGGCCTGCCCGAAAGGGCATGTGCGGTTGGACAGCACCGCCCGGTCCGTGCCCGCAGCGGTGACGAAGAAGTCGGCGCCGGCCGCGTTGTAGAACTCGGCGAAGGCCGCTGCCACGTCTGCGGGGGTCGACGGGGACGCCCCATGGGCGCGCACGTACGAACCAAGGGCTGAGGCCGCTGCCCCGGCCCCCGCTGCCGCCGCCGCCTCCACCATCGTCGTACCCGCTTCACCCTGCCTGAGCAGGACAGCGGCGATGTTGCCCATGAGGGCGTCCCCTCTCAGGTCGCTCGCCGAGCTGACAGGAGGTAGCGCCACTTCGAGCTCGGGTGACCTGCCGACCGGCAGCTCGAGCTCGAGCGCCGGGCCGGTGGCGAAGATCTCCTCGAGGCGCCGGGCGTCCTCGTCGACCGGCCACACCCCGTCGGGGCTGAGCGCTGCGCCCGAGGGCTGGAGGTCCCTTGCCACGTGGCGCAGGGTCAGCACCGGTTGGGCGTGCTCCCAGTCCAGGCGGGCCCAGACGGTACCGGGCTCTGCCGCCACAGAGGCCACCGACCTCTGGACGAGGAGACCGGCGCGTTCGGCCATAACCCGGTCGGTGCAGCGGCGCCGCACGTGCTCGGCGACCACCCGCGCCCCGGCGGCCCCGCCCGAGCCCCCGCCGGCTTTGAACAACCAGTCCATCGAGCTGCAGCCTCCTGGCTGCGTGCCCCGGCGGCGCGCAGCATCATCGGTCCGTTGAGATATCCAACCCGCAGCCCTATTGAAACACCCTGCGCACTGCCAGGGGGGCGACATCTGCCACGGACGGTCCGGCGAGCCGGTCCGGTCGCCCACCCGCCGCGTTATCACCTGGCTCGGGCTCTGGCGATGAAGTGGTGTCGCGGCAGGGAACGAGGCGTTGGGGGACGGGGTGGCGGCGTTGGAGGCCCCGACACCTGAGGAGGGGACGTGGACGCTTCCGTGACGGGATCTTTGTTGGTGTTGGAGGGCGCTGCGGTGTATCGTCCGGTCTAGACCATATTGGTCTAGACCAATAGCGTCGGGACGGGGCATTGAGGGGCGCCGCGGCCGAGCCGGGCGTCCGGGCCGGCAGACGCGACAGACAAAGGGGGGCACGAGTTGCCGAAGAGAAGAAAGCTATGCCTATTGGCAGCCGGAGCGATGGCCGCCACCGGCCTGAGCCTGGTGGGCACGGTGGCGGCACAGGCATCCAGCAGCCTGGGCGCCAACTGGTACATGGGGGCGCCGTACGCCTACGAGTACGACGCCGCCGGACCTGACCTGACCCAGGGGATGGCGGCAACGGGGGTCAAGGTCTTCGACCTGGCCTTCGTGCTGGCCGACGGGGGTACGTCGTGCAACCCGTCCTGGAACGGGGACGACCCTGTCTCCTCTGATACCCAGGTTGCGGGCGTGATCGCCGCGGTCAGGGCGGCCGGCGGCGACGTCGGTGTCTCCTTCGGCGGGTACGGCGGCACCAAGCTGGGACAGGTTTGCGGCTCGGCGCAGGCCACGGCCGCCGCCGAGCAGCAGGTGGTCGACAAGTACGGACTGCACTCGGTGGACTTCGACCTCGAGGAGCCCGAGTACGAGAACGCCACTGCCATCGCCAACGAGCTCGGGGCTGCGCAGATACTCCAGCAGGACAACCCCGGACTGTTGGAGACGGTGACGCTGCCCGGCACGACATCGGGTACCGGGTACTTCGGCCAGCAGTTGCTCGACGAGGCGAAATCGCTCGGCTACACGCCCGACGCCTTCACGATCATGCCGTTCGACGGGGGCTTCAGCGGAGCCGCAGCGCAGATAACCGCGCTGGAGGACTTCCATGCGATGCTGATGAACACCTTCGGCTGGTCCTCGGCCTACGCCTACGCCCACGAGGGGTTCTCGGGGATGAACGGCCGTACGGACTCTGGCGAGTACTTCTACCAGTCCGACTTCCAGAGCGTGCTCGACTTCGCCGAGCAGAACGGCTTGGGCCGTTTCACCTTCTGGGACGCCAACCGTGACCGCCAGTGCAACCCGCCCAGTAACAACGGCAGCCTGTCGAGTGAGTGCAGCAGCGTGCCCCAGAACGCCTGGGACTTCACCAGCTACGCCGTCGCCTTCTCGGAGCAGGCTTCGCCGACACCGCCCGCCGCCACCACCACGACAACCGGCTCGGGCGGCGGGGGTGGGGGAGGAGGCGGTAGCTCGTGCGCCGCGCCTTGGAGCTCCTCGAGCGTCTACACCGGCGGCGACGAGGTCTCCTACGGCGGCGACAACTGGACGGCCAAGTGGTGGGCCCAGGGCGACACGCCCGGCGGGGCGGCCGGGGTGTGGACGGACGACGGGCCGTGCGGTGGCTCGGGCGGCCCGACCACCACGGTGGCCACGACGACGTCGGCACCGACCACGACGTCCGCACCGACCACGACGAGCACCCAGGTCACGACGACCACTGCGCCTGCCACCACGACGACGGCCAGTACCGGTGGTGGTGGCGGCGCGATCGTCAACCCGGGCTTCGAGACAGGCAGCCTTTCCCCCTGGAGCTGCGACCCTGGGACCGGCTCGGTCGTCACTTCGCCCGTGCACTCGGGTACCTACGCGTTGGCCGCCGCCGCCAACAACAGCGACGACGCCCAGTGCTCGCAGGTAGTGGCTGTCTCACCCAGCACCACTTACACCCTCTCGGCCTGGGTACAGGGCAACTACGCCTACTTGGGGGACACGGGGACAGGCACCAGTGACACGAGCACCTGGACGCCGAGCGCCACCGGTTGGACGCAGCTTTCGACCACCTTTACCACCGGGCCGTCCACGACGTCTGTGACGGTGTGGGTGCACGGCTGGTACGCCCAGGGCACCGTCTATGCGGACGACTTCTCGCTGACCTCCTGAGCGCGGCGGGCCCGCTCGCGCCGGCACGGCCCAGGGGCTGCCCTGGACGTGCCGGCGCCGGCCTCCCGACCAGGGCAGGGCCACCCGAGGGCCCGGCCACGCCAGGGCCGGGCCACGCCAGGGCATGTGCCGGTCGCACCCGACGGGCCCTTGCCCTGAGGGGCCTCAGGCGTCCAACGCGTCCTTGAGGTCCTCCCGGGTGCCGACCAGGTACTCGTTGGCATTGGAGACGCTCTTCTTCAGGTCCTGGAACTGGCTTTCCAGCTCCTTCAGGTCGTCCAACCACTTGTCGCCCATCTTGGTGAGGTCCACCAGCCGGGCGTTGGTCTTGGCGTCGTCACGGTGGCGTTGCTCGGACTTGGCCTTGAGCCTGAGCCCCAGGACGTCCGGGGACCCGTCGCCGACCTTGTCCGCCTTGAGGCCACCGAAACTCGACTCGGGGTTGGCTGTTGCCTCGCTCGACTGGGCATTGTGCGTGTAACCCACCGTGCTGGGCGCGTGCGGTCCCGTGGTCTCTATGCCTATCTGGAGGGCGCCGTCCCGGTCGGTCGTCGGAGGCCGCCAGACCAGCAGCAGATGGCCGTGCGCGCCGTCGGGGAGGATGACGTCGCCGTTGAAGTCCCGCTTGCCCAGGCCGCCCGCTGCCAGGTTGAGACCGAACAGTTGGGTGCTGCCCACCTTGCTGTCGATCGCCGCCCCCTTGCCCCCCTGCTCGCGGAACTTGCCCGTGCCGGCGACGCGCTTGCCGTCGACCCCCTTCTCGTTCTTCCCGATCGCCTGATGGTGGGTACCGAAAGCCCGCTTGAAGAAGCCGTTGCCCTTCTTGAGCTTCCCGCTCTTGCTGGTGACGCCGAGCCATTCCATGAGCCGGTTGGCGTCCTTCTTCTTCACGATCTGAGGCACCCGCACGGTGACCCGGCCGCCGTGGGACAGGGCGCGCACGACGGACCCCTTGTAGTCCTGGTGCTCGCCTTCCTTGTCGTTGTACACCTGCAGGCCGGCATGGAGCATGAGGAGGACCCTCTCCAGGACCACCTGGGCCGAGGCGTGGGTCTGCATGACATCGGCCTCGTCCATGGCACTCTGCTTGTGGTCGAGCGCACCACCGGCCCTGATGCCCTGACGGGCACGGTACTTGTCGCCGTCGGAGGGGTTGGCCAGGGTCTTCAACCACTGTCCGCGGATGTCCTCGTCGATGGCTTCCTTTATGTCCTTCTGGTCCCTGCGCTTGACTTTCTTGTCCTTGGCGTCCATGGACCGGCCCAGGTTGTAGGGGGGCGTACCGGCCACGACGTCCTCGCCGAGATCTCCGCGCCGCCGCCAGGCGATGTAGGCCAGGAGCACCCGGTTGGCTGCATCGAGGCGGAGCCAGGTCTGGAACTTGTGGTCCTCCAGGTACTCCTCGGCCCGGGGGACGGTGAACATGCCGGCGTGGCTCAGCCAGTTGGCGCCCTTAATTGACCGGAGGTTTGAGAACTTGTCCACGAGGCGGTACTGGGCGGTGGACAGGCCGGGCCCCTTGGGGAACTTTGCCGCTATGACCTTGTTGGCTTGCCGGGGGTCGGCGTCGAGGCCGGCGCTGCCGAGCAGGCCGGAGTGCTTGTCCTGCGCCCAGGCGGCCAGGGACTCGGGGGTGTCGGCCGTTTCGGACTTGCCTTCTGCAGCTAGGTCTTTTTCGGTCTTCACCTCGTCGGGCGTCGCCTTGCCCAGCGCCGTCTTCTTGGTCGTGGTCTCGCCCCAGCGCTGGAGGAAATGCAGCGTGGCGCGGTTGCCCGCCACCCGCTGCAGCCGTAGCAGGCCCTCCTCGGCGCTTTGGCCGTGCCGGTCGGCCTGCGGCTGGCGCAGGGTGGGGGACGGCCGCCGCGGGGCGGCAACCGGCCGGGGACGTAGCGCCTGGAGGCGGCCGCTCGGGGTCATGGCCGGGAAGTGTAGAACGTGGTGGACCGGGGTGCTCGGTTTGTTTGCGGGAGCCGCAAGCAGCCGACGGAGGTCATTCAGGCTCGGGCTGTGCCCCGGCGGTCTTCATCGCCATCGCTAGGGCCACCGCCATCGCTAGGGCCGCCTTCGCCGTGGCCGCCTTCGCCGTGGCCGCCTTCGCCGTGGCCGCCTTCGCCGTGGCCGCCTTCGCCGTGGCCGCCTGCCAGCCGGGTGGTGGGGGAGCCGTGCCGCGGCCAGGTGACCAGAGCGCCGTCCAGGGCGTCGACCAAGCGCTGGTAACTGCGGTCCAGGTCGAGCGGCGTCCCGAAGCCTCCGCTCGACTCCAGAGTCGTGAAGCCGTGCAGGGCGGCTCGTACGGCGCGGACGGCGTCGGCGGCGTCCCGCCCCGTCAGGCCGTAGCCCTCGAGCGATGTGTACGCGGCTCGCAGCACCGAGCGGGCCGCGCTGGAGTGCTCGGCGTCTATCCAGCTGGGGGCGCGCATGGCCGCGGTGTATAGGCCGGGGTGGTGCTGCACGAAAGAGCGGTAGGCCTGGGCGAGGGCCCGGAGGGCCTCGGGACCGGACAGACCGGTTGTCGCGCTCTCGAGGCGCTCGGCCATGGCGCTGAGGGCGTAGACGGCCACGTCGTGGCGGAGCCCGTCGATGGAGCCGATGTGCTTGTAGAGGCCAGGCATGCTGACGCCCAGGCGCTGGGCTACGACCGCCAGGGTCAGGTGGTCCCAACCGAGGTCGTCAGCAACCTGGGCACCCTCACGCACCACCGATTGGTGGGTGAGCCCGGCCCTAGGCACCGCTGTCAGCCGCCAGGCCGGGAGGCCAACCGGGCCCCGCCGGGTGCAGCACCACTTCGAGCCGAGCCATACATCAACTATGCCTAACACTTCCGGCCTACGACGCCGTCGACCGGGTGCCCCTGGCCCGGGCAGCAGACCCGGAAGCCGGGCCGACCGGCGGGCGGGCAAGCCCGGCCGGCCCTCCGGCACCGGGTAGCGGCGAGCGTGGCGGGTAGCTTGGGCGCCGTTCACCAGCGACACGCACGGGAGGCCAGCATGGCAAGCATCTTCGTTACCGGCTCGAGCGACGGCATCGGCCGTGAGACTGCGGCCACGCTGGTCAACATGGGGCACCGTGTGGTGTTGCACGCCCGCAACAAGGCACGGGCCGCGGACGCCGCCCAAGCGGTGCCGGGTGCGGTAGCGGTGCTGGTGGGCGACCTGGCCTCGCTGGAGGAGACCAAGGCCCTGGCGGAGGCGGCACGCGGCCGCGGCCCTTACGACGTCGTCGTGCACAATGCCGGCATCGGGGGCGGCCAGGCGTCCCGGGAGGTGACGGCGGACGGCCTCGAGCGCATCTTCCAGGTGAACGCCCTGGCGCCGTACGTGCTGACGGCCCTCATGGAAAAGCCGAGCCGCCTGGTCTACCTGACCTCGGGCCTCCAGGAGAACGGCCACCTGGACATGACCGACCTCCAGTACGAGCGGCGCCCGTGGGACGGGATGCAGGTCTACTCCGACTCCAAGCTGTGCGATGTCGTCCTGGCTCTGGCCGTGGCCAGGCGGTGGCCGGGGACTATCTGCAACGCGGTCGACCCGGGTTGGATCAAGACCCGCATGGGTGGGCCGCAGGCGCCCGACCCGCTGCACCTGGGGGCCGAGACACAAGTCTGGCTGGCCACGAGCGACGAGGCGGCGGCCACGGTGACCGGGCGTTACTTCAAACGGCGCCATGAGCTCGAGCCCAACCCGCAGGCGACCGACGTCGCACTACAGGAAGCCTTCATCGGGGTATGCCGCTCCCTGAGCGGAGTGGAGCTGCCCTAGGGCTTCTTCGGGCCTACCACCTGCAGGTGCAGTTCGGCCAGTTGCCCCGGCGTCACGGGGGCCGGCGCTCCCATGAGCAGGTCCCTCGCCGCCTGGTTGAGCGGGAAGGCTATGACCTCGCGGATGTTGGGTTGGTCCTCGAGCACCATGAAGAACCGGTCGAAGCCCGGAGCGATACCGGCGTGGGGCGGTGGACCGTAGCGGAACGCGTTCCAGAGCGCCGGGAAGGAGCGCTCGATGCGCTCCCGGCTGTAGCCGGCGATGGCGAAGGCCTTCTCCATCACCTCGGGCAGGTGGTTGCGGACCGCGCCCGAGGACAGCTCGATGCCGTTGCAGACGACGTCGTACTGGTAGGCGACTATGTCGCCGGGGTCCTTGGCCTCGAGAGCTTCGAGGCCGCCCTGGGGCATGGAGAACGGGTTGTGGGAGAAGTCCCACTGGCCCGTCTCCTCGTTGCGCTCGTACATGGGGAAGTCGACGATCCAGCAGAAGGCCAGCAGGTCCGGATCGGCCAGGCCCAGGTCGCGCCCGATGGCGCTACGCACCTGGCCCAGGGCCAGGCTGGCCGAGCGGGCAGGGCCGACGCTGGTCAGCACGGCGTCGCCCGGCCCGGCGCCGGTGGCGGCCACGAGCGCGCCCATCTCCTCGGCTGTGAGCTTGCGCGACAAGGGGCCCTTCCACTCGCCGCCGTCGGCGGGCAGCTGCAGCCAGCTGCCCGTGCAGCCGCCCGAGCGGGCAGCTTCGGCGAAGGTGTCGAACCAGCTGCGGGAGCGGTCCGCACCCTTGGGTGCCAGCATGGCGCGGATGGCGTTGCCCCGCTGGGGCGCCTCGGCGAACATGGGCAGTTCCGTCCGACCTCCGAGGTCGGCAGTCACATCGGCCACCTCGAGGCCGAAGCGCAGGTCGGGCTTGTCGGTGCCATAGCGTGCGATGGCGTCGGCGTAGGAGAGACGGGGGAACGGCGACGGGGCGCGCTTGGTCGACAATGCCGATACGACGTGGCCGAACAGCAGCTCCACCTCCCGGAAGACGTCCTCCTGGGTGGCGAAGGCCATCTCCATGTCGATCTGGTAGAACTCGCCCGGGCTGCGGTCGGCCCGTGATGCCTCGTCCCGGAAGCACGGTGCGATCTGGAAGTAGCGCTCGACGCCGCCAACCATGAGGAGCTGCTTGAACTGCTGCGGCGCCTGGGGCAGGGCGTAGAACTCACCCGGGTAGAGCCGGCTCGGTACCAGGTAGTCCCGGGCGCCCTCGGGCGAGGAGACGGTGAGCACCGGGGTCTGGATCTCGAGGAAGCCCCGGCTCGAGAGGTGGGCCCTTACCAGTTGGGCGAAGCGGGCTCGCTTGGCCAGGCGCTCGACCAGGGGGCCGCGCCTCATGTCGAGGTAACGGTACGTGAGGCGGGCCTCGTCGCCGACCTCGCTTTCGCGCTCGACGGAGAACGGCAGCACCTCGGCCGACGAGAGGACTTCCAGCGAGCTGACCTCGACCTCGACCTGGCCGGTTGAGAGCTTGGGGTTGACGTTGGCGGCAGGGCGCTGGGCCACCGTGCCTGTGACGCTCACGGCGCTCTCGAGGCGCAGGCGGGCCATCGTCTCGAAAGCTCCGTCCCCGGGGTGCAGCACCAGTTGCACGACGCGGTCGTTGTGGTCACCCCTCAGGTAGCCGCCGTCGTGCGACGGCAGGTCCGAGTCCGGGCCGGCCGGGTCACGCAGGTCACAGAAGAGCAGGCCACCGTGGTCGCGCTTGGCCGAGACCCAACCCGCCAGGCGGACCTGGGAGCCCACGTCGCTTGGGCGCAGTGCCCCGCACCGGGTGTCGCGGTAGCGGTTGGGGACGAAGGCCTCGGAAGGATGGGTGTCGGGCATGCGGGGTCGAGGTTACCCGCCCTGGCCGCTCCCGTAGGCTGTATGGCCGGACCACGGCCGCCGCCACCAGCGCCGGTGCCTCAGCCCGAGCGGGTGAGGGACCTGCGGCCCGGCCTCCAGCCGGCCGCCGCCGGCCGGACCAAGACGACGAGGGAGACGAGGGAAGCCAGATGGCCAGATCGCAGGACAGTTTCGGTGCCCGGGGGACGTTGGAGGTGGGCGGCCGACGGCTGGGGTACTACGACGTGGGCGCCCTCAGCGGCCAGGGCTTCGACGTCGAGCACCTGCCGTTCGCTCTGAAGGTCCTGCTGGAGAACCTGCTGCGCCACGAGGACGGCCTCAATGTCACGGCCGACAGCATCCGGGCGCTGGCGTCGTGGGCGAAGGCCACCCGGGACGGTGGCGAGGCACGCCAGAAGGCGTCGCGGGCCCAGATAGCGTTCTCGCCCGCTCGCATCCTGATGCAGGACTTCACCGGAGTGCCCGTCGTGGCCGACCTGGCCGCCATGCGCGACGCCATGGCCGCCCTTGGCGGCGACCCCGGTGCAGTCCAGCCACAGGTGCCTGCTGAGCTCGTCATCGACCGCTGGGTCATCGCCGCATCCTTCGACCGCTACCGGCGTATCATGCAAGGTACGAACGAACGCCTGAAAAGCTACGTTTACTGCATCAACCTTTCAGGCGTTTCGCTCGCCGACAGCTCGCTATTGAATTTCATCAAAGCGGCACTCGACAGCGCGGGGGTTCCGCCTGAGAAGTTCTGTTTCGAGGTCACCGAAACGGCGGCAATCGGCAACTTCGGCTCGGCCTCGAAATTCATCCGCGCCCTCAAGGACATCGGCTGCACCTTCTCGCTCGACGAC
>JAKACE010000040.1 GCA_021821705.1 Actinomycetes bacterium
GACGAGAGGAGCGCTGCCGGCCGTCACCTCTCGGGCAGTCTGAGCCACTGCGGGGGGGTCAGCGGTACTGGGTCGAGATGACGAACCCGCAGATGATCAGGCCCAGCCCGCCCAGCAGGTACCAGTTGGAGGGGGCGGAAGGCAGGAGGCTGATGTAGTTGAGCACGATCATCAGCAGGCCACAGCCGAAGAAGGCGAGCATGAAGGCCGGGACCCACCACGGGCTGTGGCGGTAGTCCGAGGGCAGGGGCGCCGTATAGCGGCCACTGGTGGTCGTCGAAACCAGAGCCTGGCGGCCGCCGCCCTTGGGCGTGACCCGTCCTGGTGCCTCTTTAGTGCGTCGCGGCATGCCTAGAGGATATGTGAACGGGAGGTCCCAGCCCAAGGCGTCCACCCCTCACCTCGGCCGGCGCCGCGTACGCCGTCGCCTTCGGCCCCGCGGGGGTAACCTCCAAGGGTGGTCGGGCCCATCGTCGTCGTCGACAATTACGACTCGTTCGTCTACAACCTGGTGCAGTACCTGGGAGAGCTGGGTGCGGCACCGGTCGTCCACCGCAACGACAAAGTGACGGTCGGCCAACTCGAGGCGATGGAGCCGGCGGGTGTCCTCATCTCCCCGGGCCCCGGCCGCCCGGAGGACGCCGGGGTGAGCATGGACGCCATCAGCGCTTTCGCCGGCCGGGTGCCGGTGCTCGGCGTCTGCCTGGGGCACCAGGCGATCGGGCAGGTGTTCGGGGCGGAGGTGGTCCGGGCCCCACGGCTGCTCCACGGCAAGACATCAACCGTGTCGCACGACGGGAGCGGTATTTTCGCCGGCCTGCCCGAACCTCTGACCGCCACCAGGTACCACTCGCTCGCCGTCGAGCCTGCGAGCGTCCCCTCGGTGCTGGAGGTGAGCGCCTGGGCCGACGACGGCACCGTGATGGGCCTGCGCCACCGGGACATGCCGGTAGACGGGGTGCAGTTCCATCCCGAGGCCGTCCTCACCGAGGCCGGCCACCGGCTGCTGGCCAACTGGCTGACGTCGTGCGGGCTGGCACCCGCCGGCGCCAAAGCCGTCTGAGCGCTCCAATGGCCAGCGGGGGTGCGAGCAGCTCGTCCCCCGCCCCTCAGCCTCCCGACGTCGTGCTGGTGGCTGCCGGGACCGTGGTCGAGCTGGCAGCAGGCGCCGTGGTCGAGCTGGCCGCCGGGGCCGTCGTCGAGCTGGCAGCAGGCGCCGTGGTCGAGCTGGCCGCCGGGGCCGTCGTCGAGGTGGTCGACGGTGTCGTGGTCGCCGGGGGTGCTGTTGTCGTGGCCGGGCCGGTGTACGAGCCGACATAAAGGGTGACGGCCTGGCCCTGGCGGATCTGCTGGCCGGGCTTGGGGGTCGTCTG
Organism: Actinomycetes bacterium; assembly: GCA_021821705.1. Taxonomy (GTDB): domain Bacteria; phylum Actinomycetota; class Acidimicrobiia; order Acidimicrobiales; family Palsa-688; genus JAJZMF01. Next base: position 1,374 of record JAKACE010000040.1, read on the forward strand.
TACGACGACGGCGTTCTGTGCCGGGTTGGTGACCGGCTGGGGCACGACGGAGAAGCCCAGCTTCACCGCCGCCAGCTCCCTCTGGGCCTGTGCCTGAGTCTTGCCTATCAGGTCGGGAGGGACGGTGGTCATCTTCTGGCCCTCGGAGACGTAGATGGTCACGATCGTCCCCCACGGTTCGGGGTTGCCGGCGGACGGCGAGGTGTAGGCCACCAGGCCCGCCTTCACGGTCGCCGAGGCTGTCTGCATGATCTGGGGCCCGGGTATGAGGTGCTGTGCCTGCAGCTTGGCGCCGGCCTCAGCCGGGTTGTAGCCGGTCAGGTCGGGCACCGTGGTCTGCCTCTTGCCCGCCGAGCAGTAGACGACCACGGTCGATCCCTCGGGCGCCTTCTGCCCTCCGGCCGGCTTGGTGCCGATGACCTGGCCGCTAGCAACGCTGTTGCTGTTCTGCGGCTGGTTGTGGGCGACGAACTTATTGGAGGTGAGGGTGGAGCCGGCGGCGCTGCAGCTCTTGCCGACCACCGAGGGGACGGGGGCCAGCGGGGCGCCGTTGCTCACCTGGAGGGTGATGGTCCGGCTGGTCGGCACCTTGGTGCCCTGGGCGGGCGAGGTCCCGGCCACCAAGCCCTGCTGCACCAGGCTGGTGTAGACCTTGTCGACCTTCCACCTGGTGAAGCCCTGGCTCGACAGGGTCGACTCCGCCTTGGCGACGCTCTGGCCCTTGACCGCCGGGACGGCGACGTTGCCGGGCCCTCCCCACCAGCCCGAGTTCTGCCCGATGAAGAACACGAGCACACCGAGCACGGCCAGCAAGAAGACGAACAGAGCGGCCCACCAGCCTGCGTGCGACCTACGGCCGCTGTCGAGGCCCTCGTAGGCGACCGGCTCGATGATGCTGGTGTCGTGGGCCGCCCTGGTCGACTGGTAGGGGCTGGTGGTGCGGGGCGCAGGGCCTTGCACGACCCGTGTCGCCACCGGGCTCTCGCCAGGATGGGCGGCGTAGACGGGCTCGCCGTGCTGGAACCGCTGCAGATCTTCTCTCAGCTCGGCTGCGCTCTGGTAGCGGTCGTCCGGGTCCTTGGCCATGGCCGCCATGACAATGGCCTCGAAGTCCGCCGGCACCGAGGCGTTGACGGCGGACGGCAGGGACGGGTACTCGCGGACGTGCTTGTAGGCGATGGCGACCGGGCTGTCACCGGAGAAAGGTGGCTTGCCTGTCACCATCTCGTAGAGCACGACACCGAGCGAGTAGACGTCGCTGCGCGCGTCCACCGGCAAACCTTGGGCCTGCTCCGGTGAGAAGTACGTCGCAGTGCCCATGACCGCTCCGGTCTGGGTCAGGCCCTCGCTCGCCTGGCTGATGGCCCGCGCTATACCGAAGTCCGCCACCTTCACCTGGCCGGCTCGGTCGATGAGGACGTTGCCCGGCTTGACGTCGCGGTGGATCACGCCACGCCGGTGGGCGAAGTCCAGGGCCCCCGCCATGTCGGCGCCGATCGCCGCTGCCCGGGCCGGAGCCAGCGGCCCCTGGCGGATGAGAGACGACAGAGTCTGGCCGTCTATGTACTCCATCACGATGAAGTAGGTGTGCTCGCCCTGGCCCCAGTCGTAAATGGAGACGATATTTGCGTGGGAGAGGTTGGCGGCCGCCTGCGCCTCCCGGCGGAAACGTTCGACGAACGAAGGGTCCGAGGAAAGCTCGGGGAAAAGCACCTTTATCGCCACCGGCCTGTCGAGCAGGAGGTCCTGGGCCAGGTAGACCTGTGCCATCCCACCTCGGGCGATATGGCGGACCAGTTCGTAGCGGTCGCTGAAGACCTCAGGCGATGACATGTCCACCACAGATTAGGGCTGGCGCCTGGGGCGCGTGCATGCAGCTGTGCTGTGGCGCCGGTCTCACGGCTTGCCTCCGCTCTGCAGGTAGGCCTGGATAATGGCCTTGGCGATCGGGGCGGCGATCGTGCCGCCCTGATATTCGGTGCCTATGGGCTGATTTTCGACCAGCACAGCCACCGCGATCTGGGGGTTGGGGACGGGGGCGAAGGCGACGAACCAAGTCTCGATGTTCGGGCCGCCGGTCTGGGCCGTGCCCGTCTTGCCGGCTACCTGCACCCCGGGTATGCGAGCCGCCACGCCGGTCCCGTTGGGGCTGTTGACGACGGAGAGCATCAGCTTGGTGACCTTGGCGGCTGTCGCGGCCGAGGTGGCCCGGAGCCATTGTTTGGGACGGTAGGTCGTCACCGTCTGGCCCTGGGATCCGGTCACCCGCCCGAGCAGGTGGGGGGTCATGATGACGCCTTTGTCTGCGATGGCGGCGGCGTCCATGGCCAGGGTGAGCGGGACGGCCTGCACGCTCTCCTGGCCGATGGCCGACTTGGCCAGGGCGCCTGCGTTGCGCACGAAGCTCGAGGGCTGGGGGAAGAACGACTCCGCCACCCCCGGCAGGTCGAGGGGCACCGGCCGGTCCCAGCCGAACGCCCGGGCCTCGTCGTAGAGGCTCTGGCCGCCGAGGTCCAGCCCCAGCTGGCCGAAACCGGTGTCGCAGGAAACGGTGAACAGCTCGAGCAGCTTGCCGCCGCACGCCTCGCCGGCGAAATTGTGCAGCACCTGGTTGGCCGTATCGGGCAGAGGCAGGCCGGTCAGGACCGGCATCGCCTTGTCGGCCAGGGACGGCTTGTGGTCGTAGACCGCCGATGAGGTGATGACCTTGAAGGTCGATCCAGGGAAGAAGCGCTCCCGGTAGGCGGCCGCCACCAGTGGTGACGACGGCCCAGAGGTCAGCTTCTTCCAGGCGCTTTGCTCGGTTGCCTGGTTGTGGCTGGCCAGCGCCGAGGGGTTGTAGGTCGGGTTGGAGTACATCGCCAGGACCGCGCCTGTGCTCGGTACGAGAGCGACGACGGCGCCGGCACGCCCGGCCAGTTCGTTTGCGGCCAGGCGCTGCAGGCGCGAAAGCACGGTGATGTGCAGGTTGTCCGGTGCCGGCTGGTTGGTGAAGAAGCTCTTGACCTCTTGCAGGTCCGTTGGGAATGTCACCGAGGCGTTGGCCTGGCTGAGCACGGCGTCGTACTCGTTCTCCAGCCCGTCGGTGCCGTAGATGAAGGAGTAGTAGCCGGTTATCTGGCCGAACAGGGCGCCCTCTGGGTAAACGCGCTGGTACTTGTACTGGTCGTGGCTCGGTACGGACTGGGCCAAGGTGATGCCGTCCGCCGAGATGATCGCACCCCGGGGCTGCTCGTACCTGAGCACCACGTTGCGGGTGTTGAGAGGGTTCTTGTCGAGGGCGCTGGCGCGGAAAATCTGGAGATAGTTGAGCTGGACGAAGACAGCCACAAGCAGCAGGCACGTCGCCAGGCCGGCCAGGCGCACCCGGCGGTTCATGCCGTTCACGGCCTCACCACCTCGGTGACGGCCGTGGGCGAAGCCGTCGCGACCGGCCGGTAGGCGTCCGGCCCGGCCTCGAGCACGGCCGCGTCGGCCAGGGCCTGTTCGCGGGCGTTGTCATCGGAAACCCTGAGCAGTATTGCAAGCAATATGTAGTTCGAGACAAGGGAGGACCCACCGTAGGAGACGAACGGCAGGGTTATACCTGTAAGCGGGATCAGGCGGGTGATGCCACCGGCGACTACGAACACCTGCACACCCATGAGCAGCGACAGCCCTGTTGCGAGCAATTTGCTGAAGGACCGCTGCGAACGCACCGCAGTGCGCAAACCGGAACCGACGATGAGCAGGTAGGCGATCAACAGGGCAGCCAGGCCGACCAGGCCGAGCTCCTCACCGATCGAGGCGAATATGAAGTCGGTCGAGGCCTCGGGGATTATCTGGGGGTTGCCCTGTCCCGGGCCGAGGCCCCACATGCCTCCCGCAGCCAGGGCGAACCACCCCTCTATGATCTGGTACCCCGAGGTGGCAAAATGCGCCCACGGGTGCAGCCAGGCCTGCACGCGGCTTTCGGCGTGGTGGATGACGTCCAGGGCGAACACTGCCGCACCGAGGAACATCCCGGCGCCGAGGGCCAGGTACGCCCACCTGCCGGTGGCTATCCAGAGCAGGCCCACGAGCAGGGTGAAGAACAGGAAAGACGAGCCGAGGTCGTTCTCCGCCAGCAGCACCAGGAGGCAGACGCCCCACGCCGCCACCAGGGGTGCGAGGTAGCGCGGTTCGAGCACCAGCCAGCGGCCGATCCGGCGGGTGCCTGTGGCCAGCAGGTCCGCTCGCTCCGCCAGGACCGAGGCGAAGAAGATGGCGAGTGCGATCTTGGCGAACTCCTCGGGTTGGAAGTTGACCGGCCCCACGTGCACCCACAGCCGGGCACCGTTGATGTCCTGGCCGATGTGGGGGGCCAGGGGTAGGACCAACAGGATGATCCCGCCGAGGGCAATGAGGTAGCGGTAGCGCTCCAGGTTGACGGCCCGGGGAAAGGCCACGAGCACCCCGACGAAGCAGGCGATCCCGACGCCGGTCCATATCGCCTGGTACGAAGCTTCTTGGCTGTCGAGCCTGGCGATGAACACGTAACCGATGCCGTTCAGGAGGGCGGCAAGGGGCAGCATCACCGGGTCTGCCTGGGGGGCCAGCCTGCGCAAGGCGACGTGGGCGGCCAGCATCAGGGCGAACACCAGGATCAGGAAAGGCACGATGTTGGCCGGCAGTGCCCCCACGCGTCCGAGGTTGGCCAGGGCGTACAGACCACCGGTGAGCGCCAGCACGAGCATCATCATTCCGAGCTCGGACCGTCTCCGGGCTGGCCGCCGCCACTTGTCCCTGGCCGGGGAACGCGGGGTCACTTCGTTGTCGCGGTGCTCGTGGCCGTTGTCGTGGAAGGCTCGGTGGTGGGGGCGCTCGAACTGGTGGGGTTGTGGGTAGAGGTGCTGGTCACGCCGCCGACGGCTGTCGTGGCCGTCGTGCGGTGGCGCGGCGCTCCCCGGGCACTGGAGGGGACCGGCGCCTGTGCTTCCACCTTCTCGCTCACCAGCCGGTCGATGTAGAGGCGGGCCTGGGAGAGCGATGGCTCCAGTTGCCCGGCGCGCAGGTACGGGAGCTCGTACGACAGCACCGAGGCGGTCGTGTACCTGGTACGCAGAGCGAGCGTGGGGTCGAACCACAGGACCCCGCCGGGGCGCCCCTGGAAGACGGTGATGCGGTTGTGCACCAGGCCGACGTAGTAGGTCGATCGGGCGTACCACGCCAGGGCGCCGATGGCCCCGCCGATCACGGCGCACACGGCCAGCACGAAGCCGATCACCCTCCAGGTGACCCGCCGCGGAGTGGTGGCAGCGTGTGCCGGGTGGGCATGCGCTCCTGAGCCGGCTTTGGCTGGCGAGGGCGAGGCCGCTGGAGCAGGAGCCACTTCCGGGCGACGCTCCAGCAGGTCGGTCACGACCTGGCGGGGGCGCGCCTGTGCCGGGCGGGCACCCGAGGCGACCCCGGCGCGGCTGCCGTTGCCCCCGCGGGTGCCCCCGGCAACCGGGACGGCCATGGTGGGGGCGCCGTCGGCCGGGGCATGGCCGCCCACCTCGTCGGGAGGGCCACCGGGGACCGCCGCCACGCCATCGGCGGGCCCGCTGATGGGGGTGTCACCGCCCACGGTCGCGTCTTCCGCCAGCGACGGGCTCCCGGTCGATGACATGACAGAGCGGCGGCCGGCGACCGGTGACCGGGAGTCGTCGTTGCCCTCGACGTCGACGATCACGACGGTGATGTTGTCACTGCCCCCCCTGGACTTGGCCAGTGCCACCAGCTCCTTGGCCGCCGAGGCTGGGTCGGCGAAGCGGTTGAGGACAGCGGTGATCTGGTCGTCGGACGCCTCCCTGGGCAAGCCGTCGCTGCAGAGCAGGTAACGGTCACCGCTCTCGGGCTGGAGATCCAGCACGTCGACGGTGACCGAGGGCTCCACGCCCAGCGCCCGGGTGAGCACGTGACGTTGGGGGTGGACAGCGGCTTGGGCCGGGCTGATCTGGCCGTCGTCCACGAGCTCCTGCACCAGGCTGTGGTCCACCGTCAGCTGGTGAAGGGCCCCATCGCGCAGCAGGTACAGGCGGGAGTCGCCGATGTGGGCGACAGCCAGGCCACTTGTGCCGTCGTGGCGCTCCACCACGGCCAGGGCCACGAGCGTGGTCCCCATGCCGAGCATGCCGCGGTTGGCGCGCGCCTGCTCCCACACGGCACGGTTGGCGGCCTTGGCCGCGCTTTCCAGGGTCTCGAGGGAATGCTCGTCACTGGCCTCGAAGGCGGCTTGGAGGGCGGCGATCGCTGTCGAGGAGGCAACCTCGCCGGCGGCGTGGCCCCCCATGCCGTCGGCCACGGCGTACAGGCCCGGCGCCACGAGGAGCTGGTCCTGGTTGATCGGGCGCACCAGTCCCACGTCCGTGGCGGAACCCACTACCAGGCGGCTCACTTCTGAAGCTCCAGAACTGTGCGCCCCACCTGCACCCTGTCCCCGCGGCGCAAAGGCGACGGCCCGGTCATGCGCCTCCCGTTGAGCAGCGTACCGTTGGTGCTGCCGAGATCCTCGACCCAGTGGTCGTCGCCGCGGCGGAAGACCCGGGCGTGCACCTGAGAGACGAAGTTGTCGAGGGGCAGCGAGACCGCACAGCCGGTCGCCCGCCCGATCGTGAGCTCCTCCGCCAGCGGGTACGCGGCACCTTTTTGCTGGTCAGGGCTGACGACGACCAGCTTCATCACCTTGCCCTTGCGCCCGGCTGTGGCGCCCGTCTGCCTGTCGGCCCGGACCGCACCGGTCGGCTTACCGGCCAGGGCCGGGCTGGCCGGGACGAGGCGCGGCTCGCGCAGCTCGACCCACACCGCCCTCACCACTCTCAAGAAGAACAGGTACAGAAGGGCCAGGAAGACGTACTCCAGGAACCTGAGCGCCGGTCCCGGCATGTCAGGTGGCCCCGGTATGCCCGGCGCCCGTGCCGACGGGGGCTGCTTCGAACCGCACGCTCGTCGAGCCGACCGTTATCTCGTCCCCGTCCTTCAGCTGGCGAGGGCCGTCGAGGCGCAGGCCGTTGAGCTTGGTGCCGTTGGTACTACCCAGGTCGGCGACAACCCAGGTATTGTCCGGACCTCGACGGACCTCGGCATGGCGCCGGCTCACCCCCGTGTCGGCCAGGGCCAGCTCGCATTCGGGCAGCCGGCCCATGGTCACCTTGGGCTTGTCGAGCAGCACCCGGCGCCCGTCAGGCAGGGTTAGGGTGGCCGAACCCTGGTCGGGCACCATGTCGCCGGCCACCAGGAGCGTTCCCGGGCGCAGCGAGGTGTCCGTCCCGATCGTCACGCCGACAGGGCCGAGGAAGGTGTAGCCCTCCTGCTTGGCATGCTCCTGGGCCACGGACACGAGCTCCTTGACCAGCTCGTCCTCGATGGGCTTGAACTTGGCCCGATCGCTCTCGGACAGCAGCACCTGGAAGACATTGGGCGCGAGCACGCCACGAGGGGCCACCGTCCGGCGAAGGTCGATCTCCCTCGTCAGACGACGACCGATCTCGACGGGTTGCAACCCGCTGCGGAACACCCGAGCAAACGCCCCCTCGACGAAGCGTTCGAGGCGGCGCTCGAACTTCTGTATGCCCATTGTCGCCGAATAGTACCCGTAGCCGGAGGCGTGCAGACGCCAAGCCTCCGCAGCGAGCAGGCCTACCCTCCCCAAAGTAGTGCCGGCCGGGCCGATCCGCCACGGTCCGCGGCCGCCTCGGGGGGGACGGGCCTCTGCCTGGCAGGCCGGGCCGCCACGGACAGGCGGCTTCTACCGGCCGGAGCGGCTCCTGGCCCGAGCAGGCTGTGGGCCGAGGAGCAGCCCCGGGCCACCCCCGCTCCGGTGGGGCGGGAGCCCGCCGCGCGCCGGGCCCGCGTTCGTGTAGCCTTAGGCGACCACTCGGGCGAGTGGCGGAATTTGGCAGACGCGCAGGATTCAGGTTCCTGTGTCCGCAAGGACGTGGGGGTTCAAGTCCCCCCTCGCCCACCACCCAGTGGGGTGAGCTCCACGGCGCGGAGTGAAGATGCGGGGCCCACCCCGCTCGGCCCGCTGCCCGTGACGCGGCTCACCGGCTGTCTCCGGGCCCCCTCGGCCAGCTTCTCCCCTGGGGCCGGCGCCCTCGCAGCGAGCGTGCGGAGATGGCCGTGTCCATCACGAACCCGCCGTCGCGCACCGAGCCCACCGCCTCGACCAGTTCTTGGGGCGACACCGTCTTGAGCAGGTACCCGCCCACCCCCAAGGCGAGGGCCTGCTCCACGTAGGCCCGGTCGGCATAGGCACTGAACAAGAGGGTTCGCACGGCAGGGAAAAGGGCCCCGACATGCCGGGCGAGGCCCAGGCCGCTCATCCCGGGGAGCCGGATGTCGACGATGGCCACGTCGGGCCGGGTTCGCGGGATAATGGCCAGCGCCTCCTCGGCCGTCCCCGCGCCCCCGACCACGACCATCCCGGCCGACACCAGGACGTGGGCCGTGCTCTCCCGCCCCAGCATGCGGTCGTCGACCACGCGGACGCGCTCGGGGCCGCG
>JAKACE010000041.1 GCA_021821705.1 Actinomycetes bacterium
GTCGAGTACGAGGAGGTGCCATGTCAGCGGCAGGTACGGTGAGCGTGGGAGTCCCCGAGGCAATCGCCGGGCCGCTCCAGGTCGGCACCGGCCAGCGCCTCAGATGGGCGATCGAGGACTCGCTGGTGATCACCCGGCGCAACCTCGTGACCTGGTGGCGAGTGCCGGCCTACATCGTCTTCACCGTCGTACAGCCGGTCATGTTCACATTGCTGTTCCGCTATGTCTTCGGTGGGGCGATCAACGTGTCGGACTTCCCAGGTGGATATGTGAGCTACCTGATACCCGGGGTCATAGCCCAGACCGCCGGCTTCTCGTCGTTCAGCACCGCCATCGGGCTGTCACGCGAGCTCAACGTGGGCGGGATCGACCGCATAAGGAGCATGCCAACGGCGCGCTCGGCCGTACTGGTGGGGCGCCTGCTGGCAGACGTGCTCAGGCTCTTGCTGACCATCCTGGTCATGGTTGGTGTCGGCTATGCCGTGGGCTTCCGGTTCCAGGGTGGCTTCGGCGGTGCCATCGCCATGGTGGCACTGGCGCTCTACCTCGGCTTGGCGGTTTGCTGCATTTCGGCGTTCATCGGTTTGCGGGTGCGCGACGAGGAGTCGGTCCAGGCCTTCGGGCTCATCTGGGTCTTCCCGTTGACATTCGTCTCGTCGGCTTTCGTGCAGGTCGATTCCATGCCGTCGTGGCTGCAAGGGTTCGCTCAGCACCAGCCGTTCACCGAGGTCATCGATGCGTTGCGGGTGCTGGCCGTCGGTGACAAAGTTCAGCCCCTCGTTGGTCAGAGCCTCGGCTCGGCCCTCTGGCAGAGCCTGGCCTGGATCACCGGGGCGATCATCGTTTTCGTCCCGCTCGCCACCCGAGCCTACGAACGGGCCTGAGCTGAGGGCGGCCACCAGTGAGGTAGTGGACCGCGCCCTCGACAGGGCGAGCGCCGCCCTGCCGAGCCGCGAAGACAGGCCGCAGCAGAAGCAGATGGCGCAGGCGGTGGCCAGGGCCATCAGCAGCCGTCGGCACCTGGTGGTCCAGGCCGGTACCGGGACAGGCAAGAGCCTTGCTTACCTGGTGCCGGCCCTGGCCCTCGGGGCGCGGGTGGTGGTCTCGACTGCGACGAAGGCGTTACAGGACCAACTGGCCCAGCGTGACCTGCCGATGCTGGGCCGCTCCCTCGGCATCCGTTTCGAGTTCGCGGTATTGAAGGGCCGGTCGAACTACGTATGCCGCCAACGGGCGCGGGAGATCTCCGGTGCCGGTGAGCAGATGTCCCTCGACGACGAGGCGACCCGCCGCTCGCCTACGTCGCCCGGCGCCCACCTCGGGCGGCTCGGCAGGGAGGTGCGTGACCTGGTCCTGTGGGCGGGCGAGAAAGTGCCCGGTGCAGCGCCAATGCGCCGGGCCACGTCGACGGGTGACAGGGCCGAGCTCTCTTGGGAACCAAGCGACGCGGCGTGGGCCCAGGTCAGTACCGGATGGCGTGAGTGCCCCGGAGCGGCGCAGTGCCCCTCGGGCGGCGACTGTTTCGCCGAGCTGGCTCGGCACCGGGCGTCCGAAGCCGATGTCGTGGTGGTGAACACCCACCTGTACGCAACGGCGCTCGCTCTGAAGGACGCCGATATCCTGCCGCCGCACGACCTGGTGGTGTTCGACGAGGCACACGAGCTCGAGGACATCGCCTCGTCGGCGTTGGGTTTCGAGCTCAGCCCGGGCCGGGTGTCCTCGGTCGCCCGCCTCGGCCGCTCTGCCGGCGCCGAGAGCTCGGTCACGGCCGCCCTCGAGGAGGCAGCCACCCTTCTCGCGGCCACACTGCGAAACTACCGGGGGCGCGCCCTGCCTCGGCCCTTGGACGACCAGCTCGGCCAGGCACTGACCCTGCTGCGGGAGCGGGCAACGCGCGTTGCCGAGGAGCTGCGCAAGGCCGGGCGGGCCGGGGCGCTGCCCGGGACAGGTCCCGGGCCGGGCAGCGGCTCCGGGGAGGCAGGCGCGGCCGGTGACAGCGCCACCAGGCAACGAGCGCAGAAGGCCGTCACCGGCCTGGTCGAAGAGCTCAACGACCTGACCGAGCTGCCTCCGGGTGAGGTTGCCTGGGTAGAGGGGCCGGACGCCTCACCGGTGGTAAAGGTCGCCCCGATCGACGTGGGGGCTGCACTTACCGAGAGCCTCTGGGGGGGCGAGGGCGCCCCGACGGCGGTGCTCACCAGTGCGACCGTCCCTGCCGGGCTGGGTGAGCGCCTGGGCCTCTCCCCGGGCGCTTTCGACGAGCTGTCGGTGGGCAGCCCGTTCGCTTACCAAGAACAGGCCTTGCTGTACTGCCCGTTGCACCTGCCGGACCCACGCTCACCGGCCTTCGAGGCGGCGATGCTGGATGAGCTGGCAGCCCTGCTCCAGGCCTCGGAGGGCCGGGCCATGTGCCTGTTCACGAGCTGGAAGGCGATGCAGTCGGCCGCCGAGGCCATGCGCCGGCGCGTCCCGTGGACCGTTCTGACACAGTCGGACCTGCCCAAGCCCAAATTGGTCGAGAAGTTCGCTGCGGACGAGCACTCGTGCCTGTTCGCCACCATGGGCTTCTGGCAAGGAGTCGACGTGCCCGGCCCGTCGCTGTCCCTGGTGACCATCGACCGCCTGCCTTTCCCTCGACCGGACGACCCCCTCCTGCGGGCCAGGCGCGACGCGGTGGGGGCTAGTGCCTTCGAGGTGATCGATGTGCCGCGGGCAGCCACCCTGTTGGCGCAGGGCGTCGGGCGCCTCGTGCGGTCCCGCAGCGACAGGGGGGTGGTGGCGGTGCTGGACCCGCGCCTCGGCAAGGCCCGCTACCGCTGGCAGCTCGTCAGTGCCCTGCCCCCGATGAAGCGCACTCGTGCCCGGGCCGAAGTCGAGGCCTTCCTGGCGTCGCTGCGGGCCAACAGCTCGAGCTGACCTGGCCGGTTCACCGTTCTTGCCGAACTTTTGCCGATCCTTGGTCGATCGCTGTCCTAATTGGCGCGGCGGTAGCGGTAAGCGTGGCATATGTTTTTGTCGCAGTGCAGGCGGCTGGCCGGGCGGGTGTTCGTCAAGGTGCGCCCCAATGCCGAGGCCAAGGCCCTGGTGGCCTACCGCCAGCACGCCGCGGCTCGGGCTGCCGCATCACCGCAGATGCCGCCCACAGGTGACCCGGTCGTCCTCACCTGCGTGTACCGAAAGCGCAACCGGCCCGTAGTCGAAGCCATGCTCCGCCAGTGCCCCGCCGACGTGGACGCCCGGCTGTGGTGCCTGGACGGCGACCCGGGCCCGGGCACCCGATTGGGCACAGGGCGGGTGCTTGGCGCTGGGCCGGGCGAGAAGTTCCCGCTCGTGGACGCACTGCTGGCATGCCGTCCCCTGCCCGAGAACGCCTATGTCGTAGTGGCGGACGACGACGTGGTGTTCAGCCAAGGTTCGCTCGAGGCGCTGCTGCGGGTTTGCCGCCACCTGAGCCTCGACCTGGCTCAGCCGGCGCAAAGCTGGTCGAGCTGTTACAGCCACCCCTTTACTCTGGCGCGGCCGTGGTCGCTCGCTCGGAGGACCGGTTTCGTCGAGATCGGTCCGTTGTTCGTGGTCGGGCCGGGCAGGCGGAGCGATTTCATCCCGTTCGGCCCGGTCGGCATGGGCTACGGCCTGGAGATGCGATGGAACACCCTGGCCAAGAGCGGCGCGCGGCTCGGGATCGTGGACCGCTGCCAGATGGTCCATCTCGGCACCGTAGGGGCTGGTTACGCCGTGAGCCAGGAATTGGAGCGTATGGTTGCGTCGTTGCCGGGCCAGGACTATGGCGCGCTTGCAGACACGAAGCAGGTGGACTGCACCTACTTGCGTTTAGGGGGCCTTGCGCTTCAGCGCCCCAAACCGGTGCTGCCCAGGGCGGCATAGCACCCGGAGGCCGGCATGGCCCGGGCGGAGCTAGTGCTCGCCGAGGGGTGACGCCGGCCGCCGGTCAGAGCTGGCAGCTCTGAAGATGACGGCGCGCCCCGCTGTGCCAAGGGCGCTCGTTTCCCTCAACCGCCGGGAGGAGCGCCCGGCGCGCCGACCCACACCGTGAGGCGGCCGTCCACGGTCCCAGCCACGACGGGCTCCTCGCCGATGTAGGCGGCGGCATCGGCTTGAGCGTAGAAGTCCCCGGAAAAGGCGGGCAGCGCCGTCTGCAGTTGCTGCCAGCTGTCACCGGCGTCCACCGACGTCCACAGCCCGGCCGGGACGAAGTCGGCACCCGCCGTCCCGGCTACCGCTGAGGGCCAGGCCTGGTCGGGAGCGTCGCCGGCTCCGCTCACGGCGATCCATGTGGTCGTGCCCACCACGGCGACGTTCGCCAGGGGCGCGATCTCCGGGCCGCTCGGGGGCGCCAGTACGGTGCTCGATGACGACTTGGAACTCGTGACCTGTGCCCCCGGGGTAGGGGCTCCGTAGAACGTCGTCCCCAGCTGTTGCCAGGAGACGCCGTCCGAAGAGGTCCACAGCACGGGCTGCTCGGGCTCGTAGCGCCCGTTGGACTCGCCGTAGGCCAGGAACCCGTTCCCGGTCGAGAGGCACCCGTACACGGCCGTAGACGACCCCCCCGGCGGGGTGGGGGAGAAGTTTGCCTGAACCCACGCCAACCCGTCGCGGCTCGACCAGGCGGCCGGCTGCTCGCCCCTGGCGGTTGTCGTCGTCGAGCCCACCACCACGACCTCGGTGCCCGAGCTGCACGAACCGATGGGGTTTTCGGCGCCTACCTGGGGCCCGGGGTCCAGCAGTGTCGGGGCCTGCCACGACGACCCGTCGGGGCTGTACCAGTCGACGGCGAAAGGCCCGGCGTGGCCGACGATGTACTGGGCACTGCCGATCCGCCCGGCGGTTGTGGCGGCCAGGGGCGGCGGCAGGTAGGTGACAGCGCCGGGGGTGGCACCCGGGGGGAGGGTGGTCGTGGTTGCAGCAGGGAGGGTCGTAGCGGGGACGGTGGTGGTACCCGGTGCCGTGGTGGTAGCGCCCGCTGGGGTGGTCGTTGCAGCGGGCACTGTCGTGGTCGTTGCAGCGGGCACTGTCGTGGTCGTTGCAGCGGGCACTGTCGTGGTCGTTGCAGCGGGCACTGTCGTGGTCGCCGCAGCCGGCGCTGGTTCCGGCCCGCTGTAGCCGGGCCCGCCCAAGTGAGACGGCCCGATGAGGGCGGTGACCCAACTGGCACCCTCGTCGGGGGACAGGGCGGCGAACGCGTCCGACCCCCGCCCCGAGGGAGCCCGGCGTGCGCCTGTGACCATCAGCCCGGCAGGAACGGCCAGAAGGCCGTCGACGGTGACACCCCGCAGCAGCGCCGGGTTGGTGCTGACACGCTTCCATGTCCTGCCGTCGTGGGAGCGGAGCACGACCACCTCGGTCCGGCCGCTGCCTATGGCCAGACCTGGCTCCGACGTGGTGACCACCATGGTCAGGGCGCCCGTCACGTCGACCAGCTGAGGCGAGGCCGTGGAGACGGGATGGCCGAAAACCCCGGACAGATTGGGCTGCGACCAGTGGCCGGCGATGTCGACGAGGACGTACGGCTGGCCGGGGAGGTTGTCGGCCAGCACCAGGTGCCGGTTGCCGGCCGCGGCCAGGCCCAGGTGCCAGCCCGACGCCCTGGCCAGGCGAGACGGCATGGCCACCGGGCTCCAGGCCAGCCCGTCATCGGACTGCCAGACCCTCTGGTGGCCGGGGCTGCCCCCGGCAGCATAGAGGTGGCCTCCAGCTCCGGTCGCCGCGTAGGCAAGGGCGCCGGGACCGCCGGCCGGCTGGTCGTCGAGCGGAAAGCTGTAGGAGGCCTGGCTCCATGAGAAACCGTTCGGCGATATCCACGACGCCGGTTGCCAGCCGGGGCCGAGGCGGGCGCCGCCCACCGCCATGATCCCGCTCGGAGCGGGGCTGGCGGGCTGCGAGCTCCCCGTTTCGGCCATGTCCACCAGGGAGGTGACCAGATGGTCGCCCGAACCGGCGAACCAGCCTCCCGTGCTCGACCAGTGGATGCCATCGGAGGAGTAGAAGACGACGCTGGAGAGCTGGTTGCCGTTGTCGAAGCTGGCGGTGGCGAATATGCCGTTGGGCGTGGATATGATCTGGCCGACGGTGGCGTCCCGGTAGTGGCTCATGAGCCTGTCTGCCCCCGGCAGGGCTTGCCAGGCGCTGCCGTCGGCCGAGTACCACATGGCCGCATTTGCCCCCGAGCGTCCAGCGGCGAACAGCCCCAGTGCTCCCGCCTCGACTGCGTCCATGACGGCTCCTGTGGGGCCTGACGCCGAACTGCCTCCCGGCAGGGTCGTGGTGGTGGCGGCCGGGACGGTCGTGACCGGACTGCTGGGGGCGGTGCTGGTGGCCCCGTTGGCAGTGCTGCCCGGGCCCTTCGGCGTCGCCGTCGTCGCCGTGGTCGTGGTGGCCGTGGTCGTCGTCGAACTGGTCTGTGAGGCGTGCAGGACAGGGCTGTCGGGCTCGGCCAGGAAGGGTTGCCCCGGCCCGTTCGAGATCCATACGGCCGCATTGGTGCCCGCTGCTGAGCTGACCGAGCCGACCACGACCTCACGGCGGCCCCAGTTGGTCGCCGCCCTAGCCCAGCTGGCGGTGGTGCCAGCCGGGACGGGCAGCAGCGTCCTGTTCCAGTGGAGGGCGTCCGCAGAGGTCCACACCGTGGCCCGGGTGGCGCCGCCGGCGCTCCCGGTATCCGCCCCTGCCCCCGTGCCCATGGTGGGCGCCGCTCTGGCCGGTGCGGCCTCTCCGGCGGAGCCGGACATCTCGCCTGCCACCAGCCAGAGGCCCGATGCCCCAGGGGCGACCAGCGCCGACAGGGTACTGGTCGCCCCACCGCCGAGTTCGAGGGCCGAGGAGGCGGCGACGTGCCACTGGTATGGGTTGCTGTCGTTGGGCAGGGTGGTGGAAGTCGCTGCAGGTGCCGACGAGCTACCGGGGAGCGCTGCCGGAGCTGCCCCTTTGGGGCCGCCGCAGGCCGCCGCCACGAGGGCCACGGCGAGACCGGCCGCGACCCCTCGGGCGCGGACGGGGCGTCGGCTGGTGCGGGGCACTGCCGGCGCCCTCAGCGGGCGCTCAAGTTGTAACCGCCGCCTTCTTTGCGCTTCCAGATCTTCCACCACGGCCGGGACTCGCGCTGGCGTTGTATGTCGGCGACGATCTCCGGTCCTGCCGCGGTCACGATGAGGTCGGCGGCGTCGAGGACACTGGCGACCTCACCTGCAGGCAGGGGCGGCTCCTCCTCGACCCGTGGGCGGGCCAGGGAACCGACGACGAAGCTGCCGTCGATGATGTCGCGCTGGTAGCGCGGGCAAGAGGTGGGGCACCGCCACGGAGCCTCGGGTGCCAGGTTGAGCACGCAGAAGCGTGCTGCCTCCCCCGAGGGGTAAGTTCTGCTCTGGAAGTGCCGGCAGTCCTCCCGCATTGCCACGGGCCCAGTTTGGCATGACGGAGGGGCTCGCCGGGTTCCCCCAGCTCAGAATGGTCGCGAGGCCTGTCTCAGCCCTGGCGGCGGTCCTTCCAGGTCGTGGCGCCCCGGTAGTGGCGCAGCGCCGATGCAAGGGTCATCCAACCGTACAGCCCGGCTGTCAACGGGAGCGCCCACTCGGCTCCCCGCCGGACGCCGTAATAGCGCACGATGGGCCTGTACGTGGCGGCCATCGCCGTCCACGCCCCCATGCCAGCCGACACCGTAGGCAGGTGGCGGCGCCTCAGCCCCATCGCCACCATCGCCGGTGGGGCGACGTAGACAGCGGCGAGGGCGGCCACCGTGGCCGCCAGCACCAGGGGGTTGTTGCGGAGCTGGGTGTAGGCGTTGCGGGCCACCATGTCCCAGAGGTAACCCAGCCCCGGGTAGGCGCGGGTGCTCTCGACACCGAGGGCATCGTCGGGTGACCCCGCACCTGCGGCCAGGCCGAGCCATATTTCGGATCCCGTTGCCTTCAGGCGCTTGGCCAGGGCGACGTCGTCAATGGTCTCCCCGGCGATCTGCACCAGGCCGCCGGCCGCCAGAAGGGCCTCCGTTCGCACCAGGAAACAGCCCCCTGCCGCCGCTGCGGTCCGCCGGAGCGGGTCGTTGACTCGGGGGAACGGGTACAGCTGGGCGAAGAAGTAGACGAAGGCCGGCACGAGGAGCTTCTCCCACCCCGTGGATGTCGACAGCCTGGCCATCAGCGACACGGCCGAGAGGTCGTGCGACCTGGCCGAACCGACTAGTTCGCGAAGCGAGCCGGCCGGGTGGCGGATGTCGGCGTCGGTGAACAGAGCCCACTCGGGTGGCCGGGGCGACGACAGGGCATGGCGCAGGCCCTGTTCCATGGCCCACGGTTTGCCAGCCCAGCCTTCGGGCCTGGGGCTCCCCCGCACGATGCTCAGGCCCAGCCCGCGACCTCCACCCTGCGCCGCCAGGCGTCGGGCGACGTCAGCTGTTGCGTCCGAGCTCTCGTCGTCCACCAGTACCACCCAGGCATGCCCGGGATAGTCCTGGGCCAGGAGCGACGGGAGGCTGGAGCCGAGCACGGCCGCCTCGTTGCGGGCAGGCACGATAATGGCGACGTCCGGCCAGGGCCCTGCTGGTGCAGGGTGGCCCTCGGCCAAGCCCCCATCGGGTTGGTGTGGCGTGCTCTGGGGCGCAGTGTCGCCGGCCCGGCGCCCGGGTGGCGCAGCGCCGCGCCCGACCGGAGGCATGAACTGGTCGGCACGCCACCAGCCTGAGCGACCGACCAGGAGGTATGCCCAAACCGCCGCGGGTAGCCAGCGCAGCACTTTCACAAGCGGGCCCCCTCCCAGGCGCAGCCTCGCCGAACGCCCTTTGTCACCATCGCCGCCCTTCTTACCATCAGCGCCTCGCTCACAACCGCGCCGGGCTCGTGGGTACCCGTCGCTGGCTCGCTCGGGCTCTGCCTGGGGCTGGCCGGGAACCTAAGGGACCGCCTTAGGACAAGTCGCGCGGTCGCAGACCGAAAACGACCGCTGCACAGGCGCGAAGCCGACGCGACCGCGCAACTTGTCCTGCGGTGGGCCCTAAGGTGCCGCTCAGACGAACTATGGGCAGTTCCTCATCCCATGGTTACGGCGTCACCGTAACATCGACGTACCAGTGAGCCCGGAGACCGCTACGGGGCCCGTGCCAAGGGCCTGCACCAGCGGCAGCGGCTTTGCCGCCGCCGCTGCGCTGGTCTGCGGGCTGGCACTGGCCGGTGCCCTCTCGGGGTGCTCGACATCGGTGACCTACCTCGGCAGCTCTACCCAGGGCCTCTACTTCGACATCCCCACCACCTGGCACGTGGCCAGCCCGCAGGACCTGGCCCGTTTCCAGCTCTACGGGCCCCAGCAGGTCGCCCTCGCCCAAGCCTCGGGCCAGAGCTACCCCGTCTACACCAGCCTCTCGTCGGCGGTCCCGATACCCGAGTTGGCCCGTGCCCGCATGACCGGACCGTACCCGTGGGCGCTGGCGCAGGTCTACGTCCTCGGGTCCCAGGACCAGGCGACACTGTCCCTTCAAGCGCTCCAGGACCGCATATTCAACGTCGACAGCCTTCAGCAGTCAGGAGCCTCCGTCGACCAACTCTCGCCGACGGCAATCGTCGTCAAGGGCGGCCTGCGCGGGACCCTGGTCAGGTTTTCGGTCGTGTCGTCCACGGCGTCTCTGGCTTTCGAGCAGGTGTCGCTGACGAACCCGGCGACGGACAGGCTGTGGGTGCTGGTCTCGGGCTGTTCGCTCGGCTGCTTCCACGCCAACTACACAGAGATCAACCGGCTCGTGACGACCTTCACGGTGCCCAATGGGT
>JAKACE010000042.1:0-4526 GCA_021821705.1 Actinomycetes bacterium
TCGACGCCCGCACGGACCTCTCGTTCGGTCGCCGAGCCGTCAACTGGGAGCTCAAGGGCGTCCCCCTGCGGATCGAGGTCGGCCCGCGCGACCTGGCCTCGGGCAGCGTCGTGCTGTGCCGGCGCGACCTCAACACAAAGGCGGCGATGCCCCTGGTCCAGGTGGTGGCCGGGGTGGGCAGGGCTCTCGAGGAGATGCAGGCCGGCCTGCTGGCCGAAGCGACACGGCGCCGCGACGATGGCACCGTCGCCGTCGGGTCCGTTGACGAGGCCCTCGAGGCCACCAGGTCGGGCTTCGCCCTGCTCACTGGTCCCGCCGTTGTCGAGCTCGACGGAGCCGGCCATGACGGCGAGGCCCGCCTCAACGCCGGGGGTGCAAGCGTCCGGGTGCTGCAGCGGCCCGACGGCTCCCTACCGGGGGCGGACGAGGACATCAACGGGCTTTCCGCCGTCGTGGCGCGGGCCTACTGAGCCCTACCCCGGCGCAGAGGCGACGCCCATCGGGGGGCCGCTACGCCGGCGTGCCCACCGCAGCCGAGCCAGCCGGGCGCCGGGGCGCTCACCGGATGTGCACCTCCTGTCAGCCCAGGCGGTACCTGTAGACGTTGGTCTCGCGCAGCTCGAAACCGGCTCGCTGGTAGAGGCGGTTGGCGTCCTGGCGCGAAGGGCGCGAGGTCAGGTCCAGCGTGTGGGCACCGCGGGCGGCGGCCAGCTCCAGTGCCGCTGCCACCAGGGCGTCTCCCACGCCCCTGCGCCGGGCCCGGCCGTCCACCACAACGTCCTCAACCCACGCCCGCACCCCCGTGGGGATGCGGAAGGCGACCAGGGTCAGCATCCCCACCACCGGGCCGTCGGGATGGGCGTCCTCGGCGCCGCCGAGCGAGGCGCCTTCGGCGTCCAAGTCGAGCTCGTCGTCGCGCGCCACCAGCACCGTCGTGGCCGGCGAGCCGACCATCTCCTCCACCTCCAGGCTGGTCGGCGGACGGGCCGAGCTCGAGAGCTGGGGGACCAGGCGCCGGACGGCGCCGACGATCTCGGGGGTCGCTTCGTGGACGGCTGAAACCCTTAGCACGCCAGCACAATAGCCGTGACCTCCGCCACCTGGCGCCGCCCGGCCAGGGCATTCGCAGTTCACAGTCTTCGCAGCCAGGACGGCTACTGGTAGTGTCCGAACTGCGCGGTGGGAAGTGGCCTTCGCGGCCTCCCCCTTGGCCCGGAAGAGCCCCCCGCCGCAGGGCCCCCTTGTCCCCCCTGGGGGGCCCGCGCTGTTTTCTCCGGGCCGTCGGCGTACCGCAACATGGCCCGGGCGTGCTCCGGGGCGCCAACGTCCAGGGCACCCACCTGGCCCTGGCGCCCTTTCGACATCGTCCGGCCCGGCCCAAGCTGCGCCAGGAGCCGCTGTTCTGGCTGTGGCGACCGGCGGTCTGGCAGTCTCGTCGGATGCTCGGCCCGTCGGACTGGCCCGAAATGCTCGACTACGACCGCGACCACGTCTGGCACCCGTACGCCCCCCTGCCCCCCCGACAGCGCCCTCTACCGGTCGTCTCGGCTTCCGGCGCCCGCCTGCGCCTGGCCGGGGGGCGCGAACTTATCGACGCCATGAGCTCCTGGTGGTCGGCTATCTGGGGCTACCGCCACCCTGCCATCGACGCCGCCGTGCAAGAGCAGCTGCAGCGCTTCTCGCACGTCATGTTCGGCGGGCTCACCCACGCTCCGGCCGTACAACTGGCCGAACGGCTCGCATCGCTGGCTCCCCCCGGTCTCACGCAGGTCTTCTTCGCCGATTCAGGCTCGGTGTCGGTCGAGGTGGCGCTGAAGGCGGCGGTGCAGTACCAGCGGGACAAGGGACGGGCCGGCCGCCACCGCTTCCTGGCCCTCTCGGGGGCCTACCACGGCGACACCCTCGGGGCCATGTCTGTATGCGACCCGGTGGGCGGCATGCACCACCTCTTCGCCGGAGCCCTACCGCCCCAGGTCTTCGCCGCCAGGCCCCCGGCACCGCACCGGTCCGTGAAGGCCTGGGAGGCGCAGCTGCGCAAGGTGGCCGCCGAGCACGACGGCGAACTGGCGGCGATCGTCGCCGAGCCCGTCGTCCAGGGAGCCGGCGGCATGTGGTTCTACGAGCCGGACTGCCTGCGCATAATGCGAGAGGTGGCGGACGAGCACTCCCTGTTGCTCGTGTTCGACGAGATCGCCACCGGTTTCGGCCGTACCGGCACGATGTTCGCGTCGCAACGGGCCACATCGGCCGTGCCCGACATCATGTGCGTAGGCAAGGCCATGACCGGCGGCTACCTGACGATGGCGGCCATGCTGTGCACGCAGGACGTGTCCTCGACCATCTCGGGCGGCGAGGCCGGCTGCCTGGTGCACGGCCCGACGTTCATGGCCAATCCGCTGGCGTGCGCTGCGGCACTGGCGTCCACCGGTCTCCTGCTCGACGGCAGCTGGCAGGCACGGGTGCACACGACCCAAGCCGTGCTCGCCGACGGCCTGGCACCCGCCGCCCGCTTGGGCCATGTACGTGACGTGCGCGTGCTCGGCGCCATCGGTGTCGTCCAGCTCGCCCACGAGGTGGACGTGGCCGCCGCCACCGGCGCCGCAGTGGCCAGGGGGGTCTGGCTACGGCCGTTCCGTGACCTGGTGTACACGATGCCTCCCTACATCTGCACCGAGGACGAGGTGGCCCGCATAGCCGACGCCGTCGTCGCCGCCGCCACCGTGGGCTGACAGCGGGCCCCTGCGCTCACCCTCAGGTGACCGGCCTGTCGTCGACGCCGACGAGCTGTCGCCAGCACTTGGGCCCCCACACCGCCAAGAGGGCCAGGACGCTGGCGCTGGCGACCACCATGGTGACCCGCGGCCCGGCGGCCGTGGCGACGGCACCCCCGACCAGCGCCCCCAGCGGGCTGACGGCCAGTACGGCCAAGCGGTAGATACCCCCGACCCGGCCGAACATGGCCCGGGGCACCAGCCGCTGGCGGGCGGTCACGCTCCCGACGTTGTACACGGCTACGGCGAACTCACCCAGGCCGTAGACGAACACTGCCGCCACGGCGCCAATCGTCACCGACAGGCCGGCGTAGCTGACGGCGCACGCCAGGCCGGCCCCGACCATGACCCGGCGTGTCCCGAACCGCCTCTGGAACCAACCCCCGAAAAAGGAGCCCACCACCCCGGCCAGGGCCGCGAAGGCGTAGAAGAGGCCATAACCGGTCGTCCCCAGGTGCAAGGAGCGCTCGGCGTAGACCACGAGCACCCCCAGGACCATCCAGTTGCACAGGGCTTGGCTGCTTGTGGCCAGGGTCAGCGCCCTCACCCCGGGCAGAGAGCGGAAGGCCCGCAAACCCTCGGCCATGTCCGCCCGCCAGGCCCGGTACACCCGGGACGCTCCGCTGTCCGGTACGGGAACGGTGCTCCGGCGGGGCTCCCCTGGACCGGCCCCGGCGGCGGTACCTCCGGCCTGGCCGCTGAGCGTCCCGCCGGGTGCGACGCCCGCCGGTGGGCGGGGATGGCTGGCCCCGACCAGGGCGGCCGATGCAAAGAAGCTGAGCGCGTCCGCCCCGAAGGGGAGGCTCCTGGCCACGCCGAACAGGACGCCGCCGATACCGGGGCCAACGAACTGCTCTCCGGCGCCCTCGACGGCGATGAGCCGCCCGTTGGCTGTCCCCAGGGCGGAGTGGTCGCCGACGACATCGGGGAAGGCGCCCTGCATGGACAGCCTGTAGACCATCTCGCACAGCCCGAGAACGGCGCTGGCAAGGTAGAGCCCGGGCACACCCGGTGAACCGAGGGCTATGGCCATCACCAGCAGGACCATCGCCGACCCCGAGACGAGGTCACTGGCCACCATGGCCTTCCACCGGTTGAAACGGTCAGCCAACGCCCCGGCAGGCAGGGCGCCCAGCGCCGAAGCGCCCCTGTTGACAGCGGCTACGCCGGCTATGACCAGGGCGCTGTGGGTAAGGCGGGTGGCCAGGAGGGGCAGGGCCACGGCCACCAGGCCGTCGCCGACGGATGAAATGCCCGTCGCAGCCCACAAGCCCCAGAAGGCCGAGCCAAGAGCGCGCCTTTGGGTCGCGCCGACCTGTTCACTGTTTGCGCCTTTGACGCCCAGCGCCGACGGCTCGCCCGCTCCCAATCACTACCCCCAGCCGATCACGGCCTGCCCGGTTCGGTGGTCGTTGCGTAGCAACACGCCCACGCAGCGTACCAATCAACGCAGCTCATGACGGCTCGGGCCTCGACTTGGGGCGGCCTCCACCGGCAACCTGCGAGCGTGACCAAATTCGGCTCAGTGCCCGGCGCGGAAGCGCGGCAAATCCAACCCAAATCCAAACGACGACGCTCTGGTCAATTCACTACTTGTAATTTACTCGCTCATCCATCCACGCATTTGGGTGCTCCTTTCGGCGTCGGGCCCCGGCATCGGGCTGGTCCGGGCTACTGCAGGTCATGGGCCACTTCTGCCGGCCCCGCCACTGGCGGGGCACCCGGCTGGAGCGCCTCCAGACACGTTACAACCTA
>JAKACE010000042.1:4536-9599 GCA_021821705.1 Actinomycetes bacterium
GGCGCCCGGGTGCATATTGGAATTGCCCCCGGCGCCCCGGCCCGTCCCCAGCAAATACGGCGAAACGAAACGGCAGCTCAGAGGGGCCGACCGCTGGGCAGGAGCCTCTCCGAAGGCGTACAGTCGTAGGTGGCCGCCCCGCCATCGAACGGCCGCCCGAGCTTGGAGCCGGGAGTGACGAAGCGACAGAACCACCCCTTGAGCATCGACCGAGACCGCCTGCTGCCAGCCTTGCGCGTGGCCGCCTTCATCGCAGCGGTCCTGGGGTTGGTCGCCCTGGCCTTCGTCCTGCGCCTGGCCGGCGCACCTCCCGTCGGCGGCAACCACCCTCTCCTCGCCGTGGTCGTCGCCGTGGGCATATGGGCTTCGTTCCTGCAGCCGGTGCCTGTGCGCAACCGGCGCTCCAGCGTTGCCGTGGCCCTGTCGGAGATCCCGGCCTTGCTGAGCATGGCCTTCCTCAGCCCCTGGCTCGGCCTGACGGCCGTCTCGGTCGGTTACTGCATGGCCAGCGCCCAGCGCCGGTTGTCTTCGCTGAAGACGCTCATCAACTGGGTCTCCTACGCCGGGGGCTACGTCGCCGCCCTGCTCGTCTACGGCGCCCTGCTGCACCACGGTTCCCCGGCCTCCCCTAAGGCGTGGGCGGTCAGCGCCGGCACCATCGCCCTGCTCAACGTGGTGGACCTGGGACTGGTAGTCGTCGGGCGCAAGGCCATGGACCGCAAATGGCAGCGCCCCCCGACCTCCGCCATGGCGCTGCAAGGTGCCCTCGACGTCGTCATATGCACCATCGGGGGCCTGGTGGCCGTCGAGCTGGTCTGGCTCAACCCCTGGGACGTCCTGCTGTTCGTCATGCTCACCGCCGGGGCCAACTTCGCCTTCCGGGGGACGATGGTCTCCGGGCAGCGTTACGCCAACCTGGAGAAGCTCTACGAGTTCACCCGCCATATCGGCTCGCTGGTCGAGGCCCGGGACATGGTGCAGACCGTCCTGCAGGACGCCAGGTCCCTGCTGCTGGCCAAGCGGGCCGAGCTGGTCGTGCTGGCGCCCGACGGCGACGGCGGCACCCGCGCCATGCACTGCTCGCTCACGGGCGAGGACCCACCGGTGATCGAGCCCGGGGCCCCTGTCTCCGACTTCGACAGGCTGGTACTGGCGAACGACTCCTGCGTCTACAACGCCGGCAAGGCGGACGGCTCGGCGCTGCACGTGGCCCTGGCCGAAAGGGGTCTCACCGGCGCACTGGTGGCGCCGTTGCAGCGGGGTACACCCCCGGTGGGCTACCTGCTGGTCGCCGACCGGGCCTTCACCGAGGACTTCAGGCCGGCAGACCTGCGCTTCTTCGAGGCTCTGGCGGCCAACGCGGGTGTGGCGCTGCGCAGCGGCAACCTGCTCGAGCAGCTGCGACGCGAGGCCGAGGTGCGCCAGTACCAGGCCGAGCACGACGCCCTGACAGGTCTGCCAAACCGCGCCGTCTTCTCCAAGCGCCTCGACGACGCCCTGGCCGGCGCCCCCGCTGGGCACCGCCTGGCGGTGATGCTGATCGACCTGGACGGTTTCAAGGAGGTCAACGACACTCTCGGCCACCACACCGGCGACGCCATCCTCGCCGAGGTGGCCGGGCGGCTGGCGCCCCTGGCCGAGCGTGACTGCGTCGTATGCCGCCTGGGCGGCGACGAGTTCGCCGTCCTGGTGCCGGACGCCAACACCGACGACGATGTCAACGCCATCGCCCAGGACGTCATCTCCCAGATCGGCCAGCCCCTCGCAGTCGACGGGCTGCTGCTCGACGTAC
This sequence comes from Actinomycetes bacterium, assembly GCA_021821705.1. GTDB lineage: Bacteria > Actinomycetota > Acidimicrobiia > Acidimicrobiales > Palsa-688 > JAJZMF01. The sequence continues at coordinate 6,329 of JAKACE010000042.1, forward strand.
GGGCCAGCCTCGGGGTAGCAGTGTCCCCGGTCCACGGCTCGGACGCCGCCGGCCTGCTGCGCCACGCCGATATCGCCATGTACGCAGCCAAACGGGCCGGCGGCGGCGCCCGTTTTTATGACAGGTCCGAGGACCGTTCGACGCTGCGCCGCCTGCGCCTGGCAACGGAGCTGCGGCGGGCGATGAAGAACGACGACCTCGACCTGTGGTACCAACCTGTCATCGAACTGGCAACGGGCGCCGTCGTGAGCTGCGAGGCGCTGCTGCGTTGGAACCACGACCAGTTCGGTCCCATCTCGCCGACCGAGTTCATACCGGTGGCCGAGAGCGGGGGCATGATCGACGAGCTGACCTGGTGGGTCCTCTCGACCGCCTTGGAGCAGGCCAAGTCCTGGCGCAACATCGTCCCGGGCCTGCACATTGCGGTCAACCTCTCGGCCCGGAGCCTCATGAGCATGGACATCGCCCGCCGGCTGCACGTCGTGCTCCAGCGCTCGGGCCTGGACCCCAGCGCCCTCACCCTGGAACTGACCGAGTCTTCCGCCATGGCCGACCCCCAGGGGTCCGAGCGGGTGCTCAACGAGCTGCGCGACCTCGGCGTCAACCTGTCGATCGACGACTACGGCACGGGCTTCTCGTCGCTGAGCCGGCTCAAGCACCTGCCCTTCCACGAGCTCAAGATCGACAAGTCCTTCGTCAAGGAGATGATGCGCAACAAAGGCGACGAAGCCATCGTGCGCTCGACGATCGAGCTGGCCCGGAGCCTAGGGCGGACCGTAACGGCCGAGGGCGTCGAGGACCAGAGGACCCTGCAGCACCTCGAACAGCTCGGCTGCCACGCTGCCCAGGGCTTCTTCCTCGCCCGCCCCCTTCCCGCCCACGACTGCGAGGCGTGGTTGATAGCGGCATCGTCGACCGTGGGCGAGCTGCGTGTGCCCCGCCTCAGCGAGCGGGCCGGCCGGCCACCCTCGCGCCCCCAGCCCGGGCACCAGCCGCGGCGCTCACCCCGCACGGGCTCCGAGGGTTGAGCGGGCCGGGGCGCCCGGCTACGGCCCACGAACCACCGGGTGCCGGTCCCAGGTCCGGGCCTCAGTAGGGCTTCGGGCTGACTGTGGCAGCAGGGCTTCCCGCTGCTGTGTCAGTAAGGCTTCTCGCTGACCGTGATGGTCGCCGCTGCCATCACCGTGCCCGAGGAGGCGAGTAGGACCACGGCGCTCGCGAGTGCCGGGGCAAGGTTAGGCATACCTGCATTGATAGACCATGCGGCCCACCGCCACCAGTCATGGCGCCCGGCGCGCCGCTGCGCCGGGCCGGCTCTTGTCAGTTCTGTGCGCTCGGCAAGGCTGGGCTCGGCAAGGCTGGGGCTGCCTCGGCGCCGCCCGGTCCCGTCGGTGCGGCCTGCTCGTCGCGTTCGACGGCCAGGCGGGGCAGTAGCCGGTCGAGCCACCGGGGCAGCCACCAGCAGGCAGGGCCCAGGATGTACATCACCGCCGGCACGAGCAGGAGGCGCACGACTGTCGCGTCGAGCACGACGCTGCTGGCCAGGCCGACGGCGAGCATCTTGATGACCACTTGCGTCGAGCCGACGAACGCAGTGAAGACACTGGCCATGATCAGCGCAGCGCAAGTGATGACCCGCCCGGTCGACGAAAGCCCCCGGGCCACGGCCAGGCGGTGGTCACCGGTGGCGTCCCAGTGCTCCTTGACCCGGGTCAAAAGGAAGATCTCATAGTCCATGGACAGCCCGAACACGATGGCGAACATGATGACGGGGACGTAGGACTCGATGGGGACGTTCTCGCTCACGCCCAGAAGGCTGCGGCCCCACCCCCACTGGAAGACGGCAACGATCACGCCGTAGGCGGCGGAGATGCTCACCAGGTTGAGCACCGCCGCCTTGATCGCCAGCAGCAGGCTACGGAACGCCAGCAGGACCAGGAGGAAGGCCGTCGCCACCACCACAAGGACCACGAGGGGCAGCTTGCTCGTGAGCGAGGAGGCAAATTGCACGTAACTGGCGGTGGCGCCGCTCACGTACCCGGCCGCTCCGCTGCCCCTCAGTGCTGCCGGCAGGGTCGTCCCCACCAGGCGGTCGAAAAGCCTCGTCGTCGCCGCCTGCTGGGGCGAGCTGGCCGGGACGACCGTCCCCACCAGGAGCCGGCCGTCCCGGGTGCGGGCCAGGGGGGTGGCGTGGGCTACGTCGGGCGTGGCCGCCAGGGCCTCGGTGGTGCGCGAGGCCAGGGAGCCGGCCTTTGCCTGCGAGATCCCGGCCGGCAACTCGACGACAACCGTGAACGGGCCGTTGGCACCCGGGCCGAAGCCTTTGGCAACCATGTCGTAGGCCTGCCTGTCCGTGTAGCTGACAGGATCCGCACCGTCGTCGACATGGCCGAGGCGGATGGACAGCAGGGGCACGGCCAGCGTCCCGAGCAGGACCAGCCCGGCGGCCAGGAACACCCAGGGTTTGCGGCCCACGGCGTCGGCGTAGCGGTGCCAGCCGTCGCCGTCCCGACCGGACTCGGCGACCGGTGCCCGCACGTGCAGGCGGTCGACGTTACGCCCGAGCAGGCCCAGTGCGGCGGGGACCAGCGTGATGGCACCCGCTACGGCGGTCACGACACCGAACACCGCCGCCAGGCCAAGCATCCCGATGAAGCCGATACCCGAGACGAACAGCCCTAGCATCGCCACCGACACCGTGCAGCCGGCCACCACGACCGCCCGCCCGCTGCTGGAAGCGCACTCAGCCGCTGCCGCCACCGGCTCGGCGCCGTCGGCCACCCGCTGGCGGAAGCGGGTCGTGAGGAAGACGGCGTAGTCGATACCCACTCCCAGGCCGATCATCAGGGCCAGGGTCGGCGAGGCAGTGCCGAACGTGGCCACCGACGCACAGATGCCAAGGGCGCTCAGGCCGACCAGGACCGAGAAAAGGGCGGTTACGAGAGGCAGGCCCGCTCCCGCCACACTGCCGAAGCCGACCAGCAGTACCACCAGTGCCACCGCGAAACCGATCAGCTCCGACCTGGCGTCGGCCGCCTTGGGCCGGAAGAGCTGGTCGAACGCCCCGCCGAACTGCACGTCGAGGTGAGCGGCACGCAGCGGTTGGGTCGCCGAACGCAGCCGGGCCTCGAAGCCGGCACCCAGGGTCTTGGGGACGACATCGGTGTGGACCGTTACGTAGGCCGTGAGACCGTCGGCCGAAACGGCCGGGTGCTGCGGCGACAGCGGATCCGAGACCGACACCACGTGTGGCAGCCGGGCAAGGGCACCG
>JAKACE010000043.1 GCA_021821705.1 Actinomycetes bacterium
CTGTCGCCCAACCGCGCACCAGGGCGCGTACTCTGGGGTAGCAGCAACCCGGAAGGGAGGGGGCTGGTGGGCACTACTGGGGCTCTTGCCGCCGGGGGAGTGCTGCCGCCCTCCGTGGTGGAGCTGGCCCGGGGCGGCCCGAGGGCCAAGCTGACGAGCAACCTTGTAGTCGGCGTCGACCGGTCGCCCGTGTCGATGACCGCCTTGCGCAAGGGGGCGGAGATCGCCGGGCTGCTCGGGTCGGGGCTGCGCGTTGTCCACGCTGTGGATCTCTCGGACTACCCGGTCGATCCCGACGGAGACGATTGGGAGGAACAGGCGCGCTCCTCCGTGGAGAGCGAGCGCTCGGCGGTCTCCGAAGCCCTGGCCTCGTACCCGGGAGCGTGGTCGTTCATCGTCATGAGGGCCGACCCGACCATCGCCCTGGCTGCAGCGGCGCGGCGGTTCGATGCCTTGATGGTCGTCGTAGGCGCCCATACCGGCCGCTGGCACCGCCTCGGGCACATGGGCGGGCACCCGGTGGCGCAGCGCCTCATCGAGCGCAGCCCGTGCCCCGTCCTCGTGGTCGGTTGCCCGAGGCAAGGCTGAGGTCCTCAGAGCGAGGCCAGGGCCAAGCCGGCCGCCGCCGCCAGCAGGGTGCCCCCGACTGTGAGGGCGAGGTTGGCCCTGGCGGCCGCCAGCTCGCCCTGTTGTATGAGACGCACGGTCTCGAAGCTGGCCGTCGAGAAGGTGGTGAACCCGCCGCAAAAACCCGTCCCGGCTACCAGGGTCAGGGTGGGTGAGGCGTGGTCGAAGATCACGAGGCCTGTGAGCAGGCCCAGTAGCAGAGAACCGGAGACGTTTATGAGCAGGGTCCCTGCCGGCCAACGGGTGGTCGTGCGGGACCTTACCGTACCGTCGAGGACGAAGCGGGCGGCGGCGCCCACGCTGCCGGCAAGGCCGACCCAGACCAGGTCGGGCAGGTTCATCGCTGCGCCTCGACGCGGTCGAGGTCCGGGCTCACTGGCAGTGCCGCGGTGCGGGCCCGGTAGCGGGCCGCCCCCACCGTGATGCCGGCCGCGGCGGCCAGTAGGCCCCCAGTGACAGACGCCGCCAGGTAAGCGGTGGCCAGCACAGCGTCGGAGCGCCGCACGAGCTGGACCGTCTCCAGAGCGAGGGTGCTGTAGGTCGTGAACGCCCCGCAGAAACCGGTCCCTCCCAGCAGGCGTGCCCTACGCCGCCAGCCATGGTCGTCACCTGCACGCACGAGGACCTCGAGAAGCAACCCGAGGATGAAGGCCCCGCCCAGGTTGACCACGAGCGTCGCAACGGGGAAGGCTCCCTGCGCCGTGGGGAGCGCCTGGCCGACGGCTTCCCGGGCGGCGGCGCCCAGCGCGCCCCCGCAGACGACCATCGCCAAGGGGACGGGTCGGACGTGCAACGGCCGTCGGTGCCGGCCAAGACCTGCTCGGTTAGCGATGACAACCCTCCAGAACTACGGCAGCACGGGCATGCTCGGTTGCTGTAGGGGTCATCAGCCCCGGAGGGCGGTTACGGCGGACTCCATCGCCTCGGTCAATCTTAGCGGGCGTCGCCGGCGAAGGCCGGGTGCCTCAGGTTCCTCACGGCCACGGCGCAGTGCTTCGCCAGGCCCGAGGCGCCCTGGCGGCTAACGGCCGGCGCACCCGCACTGCGCCTTGCCCAGCTCGCCGGGTCGGGCCACCTCTCCTCGTCGTGCCAGGCCAAGGTCCGAGTCGCGGTCCCGGCCCAGGGCCGGCGAAAGGGGACATCCCTGCATGCCCGCACGAGGCACCGGCCGCGGTGCCAGGATTTCAGGCCGCCTGGAAGGACCGCCTGGACAAGCCGATCATGTAGCCCTCGATGACCGTGGTGACCGGCGCCGACGGTTCGGTCGCAGCCCCCATCGTCACGAACAGCGGGGTGAAGTGCTCAACGGTCGGGTGGGCGTAGGGCAGGCCTGGGGCGCGTGTGGCGAAGTCGGCCAGCTCGTCGATGTCGCCCGCCGCCAGTGCCTGGGCAGCCCACGCGTCGAACTCGACCGACCATGATGGTGGCTGCTCGGCGTGGCCGGGGCGCATGTAACGCAGCCCGTGGGTCATGAAACCCGACCCGATGACAAGCACGCCCTCCGACCTGAGCTCGACCAGCCGCCGGCCGAGCGCCAGCAGCCGGTCGGGCTGTTGGGAAGGGAGGCTGACCTGCACGACCGGGATGTCAGCCTGCGGGTACATGACCTTGAGGGGCACCCAGGCGCCGTGGTCGAGCCCGCGCCGCTGCTCGTGGAGCCGCTCCACCGGAGACAGGGCTGTGGCCAGGCGACGCCCCAGCTCGGAGGCATCCGGAGTGGAGTACTGCATCTCGTAGTACAGCGGAGCGAAGCCCCAGAAGTCGTACACCAGGGCCGTGCCGGCCGCCGCACAAGTCATGGCGGCGGGCGCCGACTCCCAGTGGGCCGAGACGATGACTATGCCTCGCGGCTTGGGCATGGCGCGGGCCCAGCGGTGCAGCTCGCCCATCCAGCCCAGGTCCTCGAAGAGGGGAGGCGCCCCGTGGCTTATGTACAGGCTGGGCAGGGGCCCGTCCCCTGGCTCCCATGCCCGGTGGGCCTGGCCCGCATCGGCCTCGGCTACGCGGGCCAGGTGAGTGACGAAGGGATGGTCCTGCGGCACCCGGGCGTCCGCCGCCGCCGTGGCGGTCGGTTGGTTGGTTGCGTCGTTCACTGCTGCTCCTCGGCTGCCTGGCGGGGGCATGCCCCATGCGGCTACCCCAGGCAACGGCTGGGCCCGGTCACCTATTCCCAGGCCGGCGACACTTGCGGGCGGCGCGGCGGCTGCCCAGGCGCCCAGGTGGCTCAGAGCAGGGAACCGGGCCGGTATTAGCGGTTGACCCTGCAGATATCGCAGGGAGGGTTGTGCTGGTCCACCAGTGCATTGTGCCACAGCGCCACATGCACGCTGGTCTGCCATTTAGTCAAAAGTCCAAGTACTGTCGAGATCATCTTCGCTCCGTGTCGGTGGGTACGCGCTGTCTTTTTCGGCTCACGAACGCCCTGCCCGAGCAGGGTGGTATCGGTGTAGCGGATGTCACAGCACATTTGTTGTTGCACCGTGCACCCGCAGTTATCGTACCGGACACGTGCGCGCCTGGGCGATGTATTTAGAGGTTGTTCACCTCCGTAAACATTCCCATAACATTGGGCAAATTACGGGTGCCACGTCGGCGTGCTCGGCGCTGCATCCGCCGGCCTGCCCACGGGCAGGTTTGGGCGCAAGAACCGGCCTTGGGCCAGGTTCCTGCTACCGGTCAGGGGTGCCTACGGCGGCCTGCCGCCGGCCCGTGCAACCAACCGCCTGCCCGTGCAACCAGCCGCGCCCGGCCGGGGCCTGGCGCCGCCTCCAGGAGCCTTCGCCGTCTCCGGAGAGCACCAGGAGCCTTGCCGGGACCGGCAGGGCGCCCTTGGCGAAGACGGCCGAGGACGCCCGTCGCGGCGCTGCTAGAGCCGGTCCGACCAGGCCTCGGTCGAGGTCGTAATGGTACGACCTGAGGCGGCGGCTTCGTCGATGGCCAGCGACACGAGCTGGTCCTGGCAGCCATCGGCGAGCGGGTACGGGGGCGGCCCGCTGTCGCGGGACCAGGCCCCGGTCGCCACCAGGATCCCGGCTATGGCGATGTCCTCGTCCATGAAACGGTGGCCGAGGAAGGGGTTGCGGTACACGACATCCCCGTCGAAGCTGATGTGCTCCGTGTCGTAGCCGTCCAAGTTGAGGTCGTAGCCAAGCTGGTAGCGCTGCAGCGAGGAGCGCACGATGGCCCTTGGAGCGGCGAGGCGCACAACCGAGTCGTCCACGATCTCGCCGAGGCTGCCCCGCACGACAAGGCGCCGCATGCGCAATTGGTTGTGCCACTGGTTGTCGGTGAAGTCGTAGAGGCCCGACCCGGCGCCGAAGTCGATGGTGGCGAGCGTGGTGCGCGCCGGCTTGGCCGCGTCGTCGTCCGTCCACCCCTCACGGGTCAGTGGGCCTACCAACGGCGCCTCGAAGACAGACGCCCTGACCACGGCCGGGCCCCTCCCGGTCCCGAGGAAGCCCCGCATGATCGACACGGCGTGATAGCCGTGGGTTGAGCTCACCTGGACCGACGTCGGCTGTCCTATCACGCCCCGCCGCACCAGCTGTAGTCGCGCCGCGTGGTTCGGGTAGAGGAGGTACTGCTCAGCCACCTGCACCATACGACGGTCCCCGACCCTCGCCCACAGCGCCCTCAACTCGTCGAGCGGGCCAGCGGGTGGTGTCTCGGTCAGCACCGGGCAACCGAGGTCGACAACGGCTTCCACCAGGCTGGGGTTGACACTGCGAGGTACGGCCGTCACCACGAAGTCAGGGGCAACCGCTTCGACCATTTCCTCGACCGAGGTGAAGGCCCGGGCGCCCATGGCCTGCGCCGCTTCGGCGGCCGCCTCCGGCCGTCGCACGACGACACCGGCAACTTCCAGCTCGTCCGGTACCCGCCTGGCGACGTCGGCGATGAGCCGAGCCCTCCAGGCGTTGCCGACGATGGCGAACTTGTACGGTGGCATGTCAGTTGACCTCCCGGCGGCCGTCCAGGGCGCGACCAAGTGTCAACTCGTCCGCGTACTCCAGATCGCCGCCCACGGGCAGCCCGCTGGCGATCCGTGTGACTTTGACCGGTAGCTCCTTGAGCAACCCGGCCAGGTACAGAGCCGTGGCGTCGCCCTCGATGTTGGGGTTGGTGCAAAGGATGATCTCTTTGACGCCCTCCGGCTCGACGCGGGCCAACAGCTCGCGGATACGAAGTTGGGCCGGGCCGATGCCGTCGATGGGGCTGAGAGCGCCGAGCAGGACGTGGTAGCGTCCCCGGAACTCGCCGGTCTTCTCAACTGCCACCACGTCCCGGGGCTCCTCCACGACGCAGACGACAGACTGGTCGCGGCGGGGGTCGGTGCAGATCGAGCACTCGGCACCGCCTGCCCCCTCGGCGACGTTGAAGCACCGGCGGCACCACGTAACCCGGCTCTTGGCCGCGCTGATGGAGTTGGCCAGGCGGGCGGCGTCCTCGGCCGGAGCTTTCAGGATGTAAAAAGCGATGCGTTGTGCCGATTTCGGGCCGATGCCGGGAAGGCGGCCGAGCTCGTCGATCAACTCCTGGACAGGGGCGGCGTACATCCGTCATTCCTCGATAACGGCGCCGGGGAAGGCGTCGAGTATGCGTTTTTCGGCGGGGACGCTGCCAGCCTGGCCGGCGTCGGTGAGCCCATCGAGGTCTTCGAGGTCGTAGCGCTCCTGGGCGGGGGCGGGAGGGGGCTCCTCGACGGGCCGCGGGGCGCCCGGCCCCTTGTCGACGGTGAGCTGCATGGCCACGCGCGCACCGAAATGCGCGGTCAGTGCCGCCTCGGCCTCACTGATGAAATCCTGGGCGCGCGACACCAACCCGGCATCAGGCAGGGCGAAGACAGCTGTACCGTTGTCGACCTGGGTGAACCTGCCGCTGGCCATGTAAACCTGTGCCCGCCGGGGCAGCGAGCCCAGCACCCGGTCGCCCCACGCCTTGGTGAGCTGGTCCCTTGTCGGTACCCCGGCGGCCGCTTGTCCCGAACCGAGCGGGCCTGACCCGCTGCGCAGCGCCGGGCTGTCGCCGCCGTCACTGCCAGGTGCTTGCCCCTCTGCCCCACTCGTCGTGGCCCGGCCCTCCACCGCCGGCGCCTCCAACGGGCCGGCGCCCGTCCCTGCCGGTGCCCCCGAGGGACGGGTCGGGCCGGCCGGGGCGGCGCCCGCCACCTGCCGTCGGGTAGCCACAGGGGGCTGAGTGCCTGAGCGCAGGATCGCCCCGAGAGCGACCCTGGCCTGGGCGGGCCCCGTGGGCGGGGCCGCGGCCGTGCCGGGGCTGACGGTCGCCCGCCGGCTCTGCGCCCCGGCTCCGGTACCAGACGGTCCCCTGATGGCGCCGGCCGCCCTGTCCGCCGGGCCGGGGGTCGGGCCAGCGCCGGACTGCGACGCCTGAGCTGGCTGCCGGCCCGCGTTGTCGGGTTCTGCGACGGTAACCGGCGCCCTCTCTCCAGCGGAGGCCGGTGGGCGCCCGCCGGCCGCGTCACTGCCGCTGGGGCCGCTAGCGCCGGCGTGGCCGTCCCCGTCCTCGCCCGAGCTGCTCGTTTCGCTGGACGCCCGTGCGGCAGGCGGCAGCGCCACCGCAGCGCCAGGCCCCGCCCCGGCTACCAGTGACTCGAGGCGCTCCACCCGTTCGGCCAACTGCTCCATGGAGTTTCCGGCGGCCGGTGCGGCCAGCCGCATGAGGGCGACCTCCAAGGTGACTCTCGGGTCGACCGAATCCCGCATGTCGACCAGCGCCTGGCCGATGATCTCCATGCTCCTGACCAGGAGGGCCACTCCCATGGCCCGGGCGTGCTGCGCCATCACGGCGACCTCGCCTGCTGGCAGCAGGACCAGGGAGGGAGCCTGCTGGCTGAGGAAGCCGTCACGCAGGTAGGACACGATCTCGGCGCCGAGCCGGCGAGGCTCGCGTCCAGTGGCGACAGCACCGGCGACAGCCTCGAGGACGCCCCCGACGTCACGGGCTGCCAGTGCCGCCACGACTGCGGGCACAGGCGAGGCCGCGCCCTCCTCCCCACCGGTGGCGGCGAGCTGCTCCAGTGCCGATTCGGCATCGCGTGCCGACCCTCGTCCGCGCTCCACCGCCAGCCGGATGGCCTGGTCGCTCAGCCCCAGCCCGGCGTCATGGTTGATACCGCCGAGCAGGTCGGCAAGCAGCGTGCCGTCCAGCAACCGGAACTCGAAGTGCTGCGTGCGCGACCGGATGGTGGCGAGCACCTTTTGCGGGTCGGTCGTCGCCAGGACGAACACCACGTGGGCGGGGGGTTCTTCCAGCGTCTTGAGCAGGGCACTGGACGCGTCGGAGGTCAGCTGGTGGACCTCGTCGATGATGTAGACCTTCCACCTGCCCGGTGTGCCCAGTGCGACCCTGGACAGCAGGTCACGCATCTCCTCGAGCTTGCGGTTGGAGGCCGCGTCGAGCTCGAAGACGTCCATGGAGGAGCCGGCGCGCACCGACTGGCACGACAGGCATGTCCCGTCCGGCTCCCCGTCGACAGGCGACTCACAGTTGAGGGCCATGGCCAGGATGCGGGCCGTCGAAGTCTTGCCGGTGCCACGGGGGCCGCTGAAGAGGTAAGCGTGGGCGACCCGGCCGTCCCTGACAGCGTTGCAAAGCGCCCGGGTGACGTGCTGCTGGCCGCGCACGTCGGCGAAGCGCTGCGGCCGGTAGCGACGATAGAGGGCCTGATAGGGCCGGTCCCCTTGATCGTGAGGTAAGCCGACGGGCGCGCTCGTAGTGCTCGGCTCAGGGGTATCGGCCACGGCAGACCAGCCTACGCTGTGCCCTGTGACGCGTGGTCCGGCATGGTCGGAGCGGGTGGTCTGTGACGGCGGGGCGAGCGGCACGCGGACGGGGCCGGTTGCTCCGGAGCGGGGCAGGCCCCCGTGGGACCGGGCACGCCCCCCGTGGGACCGGGCCCGCTCAGGACGGACAGGTCTGTGGCACCTGGCCCGGCTGGAGCCCGGGAGGCACGTACTGCCCGTGGTAGTACGACGACGAGTCGACACCGGTCGGTGGCACTGTGAGGCCACCGGAAGAGCTCGTGGATGAGGAGGTGGCGGTGACGACGTGGGCGGCCGTCGAGGGAGGGGCGGAGGTCGTGCTCGGAGGTGGCGGTGCGCCAGCCGTGCCGGCCGGGACTTTGGAGATGCCCGTGTAGTCCTGTCCGGTGACCAGTACCAGGGTGCCGGAGGCCAGGGACCGCACCTCCTGCAGGGTGGCGCCCCCACCGACGCGGGCGGCGAGGGAGCGGGCGGAGGCGGCGCTCCCTGGGCCGTACTCGACGACGCTGCTCACATAGTTGAAGTTGGCCGCGTTGCCGGTGGAACCGATCTGCATACCGGCCGCCTTCAGGGCGGTGGCAGCCTGCGCCGCCTGGCCGTTCAAGCCCGACCCGTTGAGGACCTCCACCACCTCCCTTGCTTTGGTTGCCTTCCTGGGCCCGGCGGAGGCCGGAGCCCCGGTGGTCGTGGCGGTGGCCCCAGACGGGAGGCCGTAGTTGAGGAACTGGTGGACCATCTGTTGGTCGGCGCTGGGCACGGGGTCCAGGGCGCCGGGCACGGACGCCGAGTTGACGTTCGGGTAGGTCCAATTGGGGATGCCGGCGGCGTTGGTGTGCCGCATCGCCAGCGCCAGGTTGATCATCAACGAGTTGGAGAACGTGCTGTCCACGGTGATGCTGCTGGTGATCCCACTCAGGACGCTGTTCAGGGTCAGCGGGTTGGAGAGGGCACTGTGCTCGGCCTTCTTTATCGCCAACTTGATGAAGGCCTGCTGGCGCTGGATGCGGGCCAGGTCGCTCTCGGGCACGAGCTGGTAGTTCCAGGTGCCGTTGAGGAAGTACTGGTACTCGCGCGAGCGGACGAAGCCGAGGGCCTGCGTGCCCTTGAGCAGCACGCAACCTGCCTTGGGGACGTTGAGGTTGGAGAACAGGTCCCGTGCCGGCGTCGGGAAGTACTGGTAGACGCCGCCGATGGCGTCAGACAGCTTGGTGAAGGAGGCGAAGTTGACCACGGCGAAGTGGTTGACCGGGATGCCGATGTCCTGCTCGATGGTCTTGACGAGCAGCGCCGGCCCGCTGTCGAAGGCGGCGTTGATGCGGGTGGTGCCCATACCCGGTATGTCGACGAGCAGGTCACGGGGTATGGAGAGCAGAGCGATGCTGGAGGTGGCCGGCACGATGTGGGCGAGGACAATGGTGTCCGAGCGCTGGCCCGTCACCTGCTGGGAGTTGCCGAACGCGGCGCTGCCGCCGCTGCCCAGGTTGCGTGTATCGCTACCTACCATCAGGATGGTCATCGGTCCCGCCTTGGCGGCGGCCAAGCCCGGCACGCTGATGCGTTTGACCTGGTTGAGCCGCCATTGGACATAGCCATAGGCGCTTGCTCCAGCCAGGAGCACCACCAGCACGAACACGTTGGCGGAGATGAGCAGACGGCGTGGCCAGCGCCGGCCGCGTTTTAGCACTTTGAGGGCGCCCTGTGCATCGCCGTCAGCCGGCCGGCCGCCACCGGGAACGGGATCCGGAGCCATAGCACCAGGCTAAGTCCGCCGAGGTCGAACTGGAGTGCGCCCACCAGGGGAGGGCTACCCATGCTCCCGGGGGGCCTGGTCCCGGTACCCGGCGCGACGGTCAGGCTTCCTACGGCACACGGCGTGGTCCGCTGAGGGC
>JAKACE010000044.1 GCA_021821705.1 Actinomycetes bacterium
GACGGGGTGCTGCTACTGGTCGACGCCAGCGAGGGGCCGTTGCCCCAGACCCGCTTCGTCCTGCGCAAGTCGCTCGAGGCCGGCCTTCCGGTCGTCGTGGTCGTCAACAAGGTGGACCGCTCCGACGCCCGCCCGGCCGAGGTGCTCGACGCTGTCTACGACCTCTTCATCGACCTGGGTGCCGACGAGCACCAGATCGAGTTCCCGGTCGTCTACTGCAACGCCAGGACCGGGCAGGCGGCGATGACCCCCGAGGAGGTGCCCGACGCCCCGGACCTCAAGATCCTCTTCGACCTGTTCGTCGAGCACATCCCTGCGCCTTCGTACGTGGAGGGCCACCCCTTCCAGGCACTGGTGGCCAACCTCGATGCATCGGCCTATGTCGGCAGGCTGGCCATTTGCCGCATCCACCAGGGGTGGGTGCGCAAGGGTGACACCGTCGCATGGTGCCGCCAGTTCGCCCCGGACGATACCCCCCAGAGGGCGCGTATAGCCGAGCTGTACAAGACCAAGGCCCTGCAGCGGGTGGACGCCGGTCCCCAAGGTGCTGGCCCTGGCGACATCGTCGCCATCGCCGGTATCCCCGACATCATGATCGGCGACACCCTCGCCGACCCGGCGGACCCGAGGCCCCTTCCGGGCGTGCGTGTCGACGAGCCGGCCATCTCCATGACGATCGGGATCAACACCGCTCCCCTGGCAGGCAAGGAGGGCTCCAAGCTGACCGCCCGCCTGGTGAAGGGCCGCCTGGACGCCGAAACGGTGGGCAACGTTTCGGTACGTGTGATGGCGACCGAGCGGCCGGACATCTGGGAGGTCCAGGGGCGCGGCGAGCTGGCCCTGGCCATCCTGGTCGAGCTGATGCGCCGCGAGGGCTTCGAGCTGACGGTCGGCAAACCCCAGGTGCTCACCAAGGTGGTCGACGGCAAGCTGTACGAGCCGGTCGAACGGGTGTCCCTGGACATCCCCGAGGAGCACCTCGGCACCGTGACCCAACTGCTGGCATCCCGGCGGGGGCGCATGGAGCACATCGTGTCCCACGGCAGTGGATGGGCACGCACCGATTGGCTGGTACCCTCCCGGGCGCTCATCGGGCTGCGGTCACAGCTGCTCACCGACACCAAGGGCACCGCCCAACTGCACCATGTCCTCGACGGCTGGGAACCCTGGTTCGGCGACATCCGTACCCGGCAGAACGGTTCCCTCGTCGCCGACAGGCGAGGCAAGAGCGCCACCTATGCCCTGCTCAACCTGCAAGAGCGCGGCACCCTCTTTATCGGCCCGGGCGAAGAGGTCTACGAGGGAATGGTGGTGGGCGAAAATGCCCGGCGCGAGGACATGGACGTCAACCCGACCAAGGAGCGCAAGCTCACCAACATGCGTTCGTCTACGGCCGAGGAGCTGGTGCGCCTGTCCCCACCGCGTACGCTGAGCCTCGAGCAGGCTCTCGAGTTCCTGCGCGAGGACGAGTGCGCCGAGGTGACCCCGGTGTCGGTGCGCCTGCGCAAGGTAGTACTGGCCCAGGCGGACAGGGCCCGCCAACGGTCGCGCCCACGCGACCAGGAGGCGACGCTCGTCGGCGACTGAGCCGGGGCGCAAGGCACGTTCCTCAGGGGCCCGGGGTGGGTAACTGAAGGAACATGCCAGTCGAAACGGGGACGTCCGGACAGGGCGGGGACGGCAACATACTGGACGCGCTGGACCAGCACGTCCCCACATCGTTCTACTGGTCGCTCACCATCCTGGCCACCGTAGGGGGGTTCCTCTTCGGCTACGACACGTCCAATATCGGCTCGGCCCTCAATTTCGTCCCCTACGACCTGCACGGCTTCGCCATGGGCTACCTCGTGGCAGGAGCGTCGCTCGGAGCCGCCGCCGGCGCGTTGGCGGCAGGGCCCCTGACGGACAGGCTGCGCCCCGCAACCGCCGGGGCGCCCTGAGCATGCTCCAGCAGTGGATGATCACGGTCGGGATCCTCCTGGCGTACATCGTCGCTCTGGTCGTCTTCCGGGTCGCACCCGGCTCGGCGGGCGGCCTCGACTGGCGGCTGCTCCTCGGGTTGGGCGCCGTACCCGCACTTGTCGGGCTCGTCTTCCGCACCCGGATGCCCGAGTCACCGCGCTGGCTGCTGCGCCATGGCGACTACGAGAAGGCGCAGAAAACCTTCTCCCGGCTCGGTCTCGAAGTGAGCATGGAAGAACTCAGCCAGACCGCTCGGCAATTACACGCCGATGACAGGCGGGCGTCCCTGGCCCGCCGCCGTTCGTGGACACCCGGGGTGAAACGGGCGTTGGCGGTGGTGTGCGGTTTCTTCTTCTTCCAGCAGGTAACAGGCATAAACGTACCGCTGTACTACGGCCCCCATCTGCTCGGCAACCTGTTCGCCGGCCACCACGCCTCCAAGGTGAGCACGACCGTCGCAGGTGTCGAGGTCACGTCCATCATGACGGCCGTCAACGTCGCGTCGACATATCTCGCCTTCCGCTTCATCGACCGCATCGGACGCCGCAAGTTGGCCATGGGCGGCTACACCGGCATGGCTGTGTTCGCCGGTGTGTCGGCCATCGGCCTCGGCGTGCTGAGCGGCATGTCCCGGGTCGTCGTCTCGATGATCGGGCTGGACTTCTTCATCGCCTCCTTCGCCGTCGGCGTGGGGGGCACCGGCTGGCTCATACAAGGAGAGAGCTTCCCCACGGCTGTGCGAGGAGAAGCGGCTTCCATCGGTGCGACGGTGGACTGGCTGGCCAATTTCGCCCTCATCGAAGTGTTCCCAGTGTGGCAGTCCGGGATCGGCCTGGCCTGGGTGATGGTTTGCTTCGGCGCACTCTGCTTGAGCGCCCTGGTTCTCGTGGCCCGTTTCCTGCCCGAGACCAAGAACCGTTCTCTCGAGGAGATAACCCGGATATACGACGAAGAGGCGGCGGGCCACGGCGGTGCCGGTGCTCCCCGGCTCGGCTGGCACCTGCACACGCCCCGGTGACCCTCGCACCGCCACCCGCCGACGCCTTTGGGCCCGGTGCTCAGGCCCAACGGGGCACCCGCTGCCCATTTGCCAGCAGGGAGCAGGCTCAGTTGAGCGACGGTTCGGGTGGCAGGGCCGAAACGACGGCCAGCCTGCCACCCTGGCGGCGCAGGACCGCTTTCCACAGCGTGGCCGGCTCGGCGGCGAACACGTCCTCGTCGACGGGCGGCAGCACCCACCAGGCGTCCTGGGCCAACTCGTCCTCGACCTGACCGGCGCCCCACCCGGCATAACCGGCGAAGATGCGCAGCCGCTCGATCCAGGGTGCGACGAAGGACGGGTCGGTGTCCAGGTCGACAGTGCCGAGCGCTCCCTGGAGGGCCAGGTAGCCCGACGCCGGGACGGCCACCTCGGACTTCAGCCGTGCCAGGCAGATCGTGCCCTCCACGACCGGGCCGCCGACGAACACGGTCCGGGGCGGCGAAGCCAGCTCCGCCCACTCGGGCAGGGCCGTGGTCACCGGGGCCGGCGAAGGCCGGTTGAGCACGAGGCCGAGCGCCCCCTGGTCGCCGTGAGCCAGCAACAGCACCACGGACCGGGAGAAATTGGGGTCGACCAAGCCCGGCTTGGCCACGAGCAACATGCCTTGCAGCACGCCAAGTACGTCCGGCATGTCATACATCATTCCTCGTGTACGGTTCTAAGCATGCAAGCCGTGACAGTGGTCCCGCTCAAGGCCAACTCGGTCGACCTGACCCAGCTGCCCGAGCCACCCGAGCAGGACGGCCCCGTGCTCGTCCAGGCCCGTGCGGTGGGGGTGTGCGGTACGGACATCGAGATAATCGCCGGCGATTACGGCTGGGCCCCGCCGGGCGAGGACAGGCTGGCCATCGGCCACGAATCACTCGGCGAGGTCCTCGAGGCCCCCGAGGGCAGCGGCTTCGCCCCCGGCGACCTCGTGGTCGGCATCGTCCGCCGACCCGACCCGGTCCCGTGCCCGAACTGCGCTGTCGGCCAGTGGGACATGTGCCGCAACGGCAACTACACCGAATGGGGTATCAAGTCGCACCACGGCTATGCACGTGAGCGCTACCGGATAACCCCCGAGTTCCTGGTCAAGGTCGACCCAGGGCTCGGTGACCTCGGGGTCCTGCTCGAGCCCACGACCGTCGTGGCCAAGGCCTGGGACCACATCGAACGCATCGGCCAGCGGGCACGCTGGGAGCCACGGGTGGTGCTGGTGACCGGTGCCGGCCCCATCGGCCAGCTGGCGGCGCTGCTGGCGGTGCAGAGAGGCCTGGAAGTCCACGTGCTCGACCAGGTCAGCGCCGGGACCAAGCCGGACCTGGTCAGGTCCCTCGGGGCTACTTACCACCAGGGCGACCTGGCCACCTCGGGCCTGCAACCCGACGTGGTCCTCGAGTGCACCGGCGTGGGCCAGCTGGTCTTCGACGCCATGGACCTCATGGCCCCCAACGGCGTCCTCTGCCTGACCGGGGTTTCGGCCAAGGGCCGCACCCTCGGCATAGACGCCGGCGAGATCAACCGGCACATGGTCCTGGAGAACGACGTCGTGTTCGGCTCGGTCAACGCCAACCGCTCCCACTACGAGGCCGGCGCCCAGGCGCTGGCCAAGGCCGACAAGGAGTGGCTCGGCCGCCTCATCTCCCGGCGCGTCCCTCTCAGCAGCTGGCGCGACGCCTACGAGCGCCAACCCGATGACGTCAAGGTGGTCCTGTCCCTGGCCGGCTGAGCCCCGGGCCGGCTGAGGCCCAGGGGCCGGTGCCTGGCCGGCTGAGGCCAAGGCCGGTGCCCGCCTGGACCGGCGCCTGACGCACGCCACGGGGCTGCGGGGACCGCAGGCGTCAGCGGTACGAGTAACGCAGTGCAGCACTGCTGGTCCCACGGGCGCTTCCGGGCACTATCCTCACCGTCACGGTACCGGGCGCGTGGGGGGGTACCACCACCGCCAGGCGGAAGGCCGACACATGGCGGATGCTGGGTGCCGGAGCCCCGCCGAAGAGCACCGTGCGGACCTGGCCCAGGGCCGACCCTTCCACCAGGACCGTATTGGTACCGGCGGCCGGCCCCCCGGCTGGCACTACGCGCACCGCCAACGCCGCACCGGTCGGGCCGGCGGCGGAAGGGGCCGCTGTCGCCGCCTTGGAGGCAGCCTGTGGCCCGGTGGCCTTGGTGCCGGCGCCGGCCGTCGCGCCGCTCCTGTGACTGCCTGTCCCTGTCCCGGCTCTTGCTGTCCCGGCTGCCGCCGGGGGCTGCGCCGTCCCGGGCGCCTGCGCCCGTGGCTCCGTCGCAGACTTGTGGACGGGCGCGTCGTGCCGGGTCGGGGCACCGGGGCCCGCTCGGTACAGGGCGCCGGCGCTGACCGACGGGGCACCGACGGCGACGTGCCCGTGGACCGTGCCTCCAGCACCCGTGCCATTGCCCTGACCGAGCAGGCCGACCACGGTGGCAACGGCAGCGGCGGTGCCCAGGACCAACAACCAACGCCGGGGATGGGAAATGCCCCGACGGCGCCTGGCCAGGCTGGCTTCGAGACGCTGGCGCAGTTCGGGCGGGACGGCCCGGGCATCCCCCGGGACGGCTACCTCCGTCGCGGCTGCCTCCGCCGCGACTGCCTCCGCCGCGACTGCCTCCGTCGCGGCTGCCTCCGTCGCGGCTGCCTCCGCCGCGACTGCCTCCGCCGCGACTGCCTCCGTCGCGGCTGTGGGCGGGGCCACCCGCAGCCCCGCCGGCGCCCCTTGCACGGAGCGCACCTCGGCCTGGCCGGCCGTGGTCAGGCCCTCGATGGGTGGCCCGGCGACAGCGCCCGACAGCAAGGCCTCCTCGAGCCGGCGCCGCAGAGGGCCCGGGAGCGGGCGGGGGCCCCCGGCCGTACCGAGGACGCGTTCGGGACGTGACTGCTGGTCAGGCAAGTTGGTCTCCCAACTGACGGCGCAGGCCATCGCGCCCTCTCTGCAGGAGCGACTGCACCTGCACCCGGCTCCTGCCCAACTGGGCGGCGATCTCCTGCACGGACATCTCCTCGAGGTACTTGAGCACCAGGACCTGGCGGTGCAGCACCGGCAGGCGCCCGAGAGCCCGCAGGACCTGGTCCTGGCTCTCGAAAGCGCTCGCCTGGTCGGTGCCGTCGGCTGCGTCGCCCGCCTCGACCAGGCGCAGAGCGCTGCGGGCCAGCTCGGCCTTGCGTTCCGCCTCGTAGTGGCGGGCCAGGCGCCGCCTGGCGATGGTGCACATCCACGTCGACAGGGCGGAATCGCCACGAAACCCGCCGGCGGAGCGGACGGCCTCGAACAGGGTCTCCTGCAGGAGGTCCTCGGCCACCGCCTGGTTGGCACCGACCCGGGCGTATATGAAGCCGTAGACCACCGGCGCCACCTCGTCGAGGACCCGGCGCACGCAGCCCGGGTCACCGGAGGCGGCGCCGGCGAGCAGCCCCGCACCCTCCGTAGCCGTGGCGGAGAGGCCGCCCTCGTGCCCGTGACCCATCTTCACCATGGTGCCTCAGAGCCGCCAACGAGACGAGGGCGTACAGCCCGGCAACTGCTCACCTACGATTAGTGGCCCACTCGGGCCCTGACCAACCGGGAGACGCCCGGTGGCAGGCAAGGCGGGCGCCGAGGGTGTGCGGGCAGCACGGACGGCGGCGGCGCCGATGTCCAGCGGTCGCCTAGCCTCGATTATTCGCCGGTAGCTGCGAAGACCCGCCAGAGGCCCCAAAATGGCCCTGCTTTAGCTCAGAGCGGTGGCCAGCGGCTGGGGAGAGCGGCTTCTGACCCCATCGGAAGCTACGAAGGGCCGTGCAGATGCCGTCGAGGCCCGAAAAGTCGTTGTGCAGGCGTGAAAGCCAGTGCGCAGGGCGCGTCAGAGCAGGTCGCCGGAGCGCGACCGTGATGAGGCAGAGCGGTGCGGGGCCGGCTCAGGTGGCGAAGCAGAGGCCGCCGAGGCGCTCGAACGCCTTGGCGAGCTGTTCCGCCCACGGCCAGGCGGCGTCGAGGCGTAAGAAGGTGCGCCTCCCGGTGCGTACGAGGCGCCCGGCTACGTGCAGGGCGCAGTAACGCAGGCGCTTGGGCAGGCAGGTGGCGAGGTCGCCCTCGAAGCACAGCCGCTGTGCCCATACCTGCAGGTCCTGGGCGATCAGCACGACGAGCAGCCAGGCGGAGTTGAAGGCGAAGCGCTGCCCGGGGAAACGCAGCAGCCCGGTGGCCTTGGCGTCTTTTATGTGGTCCTCGACATGAGCATGGCAACGGTGACGGGCTTCCAGGTAGACGATGTCAGGGTCAGCCGAGTTGGTGATGAAGACCTGGTGGCGCCAGCCGTCAGGGTCGAAGAGGTTGAAGGTGGCACCGACGTGGGGCTCCTCGCGCCGAGAGATCGCCCTGGTGCCCTTCGGCCAGGCGGAAAGGTCCAGGTAGGGCGTGATCTCCGCCACGCCAGCGCCGTCGCGGTCCTCGAGGTCCTGGTCCATGGGCACCTGCCAGGCGTCGGCGGGCACATCGGTGATGGCGAGGCGGACGGCCTCGGTGATGTCGAAGCCGATCGAGAACTCGAAGTGCTTTGCGACGATGGCATCGACGAAGCCATGCGTAGCCCCGGCCGTATCGGCTCGCACCAGCACGTCCATGCCGTCGGTAGGGTCGTCGGCCTTGGTACTGACCGGCAACTGGGCGACGGCGGCGTCCAGCAGCTCCACGTGGTCGGCCGCGGTGTTAGCCCCGGCAGAGCCCGGCCGCAGCTTGGCCGCCAGGGCCTCGCCGGTCTGGTCGAGGTAGACCAGCAGCGGGTGGTAGCCGAAACCTCTTTTGTACGTAGGCTCAGCCCTTTCCTTCTCACTGTGCAGGTTGACCAGGGTCGCGTCGAAGTCCAGTGTCAGCTTCTCCGGTGCCAGGCCGGCTGCCCAGGCCCTGGCTCGCGAAGCACGACGAGCAGCCTGCAGGTCCGCCAGCAGGGTTTCGTCGACGGCATCCAGCAGGCGCCAAGCCGTGGGCTGGGAGGCCACCTCGCCGAACAGGCCCGGCTGCTCACGCAGCGTCTTTAGGTCCGAGACGTAGTCACCGCCGCCGGCCGCCATGACGGCGAGGTCCACCAGCACGTCGCCGGGGGCGTGGCGGCGGGGCGCCTTCACCAGCGGTGCCAGCGCTGCGCTCAGGTCCGCCCCCAGCCCCGAGCGCTCGGCTAGGTCGGCCAGCAGCCGGGTACCGGCACGGCTCACCAGCCCATGGCCGTCCGCCGTCACCTTCAGGCTCGGCCGGCGGCGACCACGCTTGGTCCCCGTGCCCCGGCTCCCCCGACGGTTAGACTTCACTTTCAAGGTGACCCTCCTGGTATTGGGGCGTTGAACTCTGACAAGTCAATTTTCCCATACCAGGCGGGCACCTTTGCGGATGCCCCCTGCTCACGGCCACCGGGCGATGAATAATCGAGGCTAGTCACCCAATGGTCGCCCAGATGGACCGGCTGCGTGGCATCTCCTGGTGTTGGGCCGTCGACACGGAAAAGATCCGTGAAAAGTGTACGAGACGTAACGAGACGGAACGTGACGGGGTCTCCTTTCCACGGATCTCTTCCATGCATTCGGTCCGAGCCGATGCCGGAGCTTCCTCTGGTCGGTGGAAGCCCGATCACGACTGCTGGCTCCACGGCGGGGCAGGCCTCCGCGAACTGCTCGTCGCCCTGGACTCCGGGCTACCTGTCGCCCCAGCACCGCTCGCAGCTCATCTCGGGTGTAGCGACCGAACCGTCCGCAACCGCCTCGCGATTCTGCGGCTGGCCGCTCTAGTGGTCCCCGGCGAGGACGGCGAGAGCTTGGCTATGTGGTCGCCGGGCGAACTTGAACGGCTGGCGGCTGTGCGTGACCGGCAGCGCACCCGTGCTGTCTCGGGCCGGCACCAGGCTGTAGCCGCCCAGGTCGAGGCCCAGCGCGCCGCCTGGGCAGTCTCCGCTCCGCAACGAGCGGAACTCAGCCTGAAGCTCCGGGCAGATTACGCCCGGAGCTTCGATGTGGACGAGGCGGCCGAGAGCCCAACAACGGCGTGCCGGAGCTGTGGCGTGATCGTCGATTGTTGGGACGAGGTGTGCCCTGACTGCGACGAAGCCGAGAAGCGGCCCGACCTCGACCTTAAGGCAGCGACAGTCGTTACACCCGTGCCGACGGGTGGAGTGGGGGACCGGGCGACCACCTTTCCCGGACTCGTGGTCTGATTTGCTCATTCTCTCCTTTTCACGGAAGTTTTCCGCTCTGGGGGTCTGCCGCCTGGCGACATGAAGGTGGCCTGCCCCCTGGTCCGAG
>JAKACE010000045.1 GCA_021821705.1 Actinomycetes bacterium
GACGAGGTGCGCCGGCTGCTGGGCGAGGCCGTCGCCGCCCTCGAGCCCGTATGGGCCGGCCCGCCCGCCCCGGGTGACGCCGCCGGCATGCGCGCCGCAACGGCCGCCCTCGGGGCCCTGGACGGTGCGCTCAAGGGCGTGCCCGGGTTGGAGGCAATGCTGGGGGACCCGTCGCTCGAGGCCCTCGTCGAAGAGACGACGGCGGCCGTGACGTCGCGCCTGCAGTCCTACGAGTCGGCGCTCGACCGGAGCGGGTTGTCGGAGACGGCCGGAGGCATCGAGGATCTCAATGCGGCGATGGTCGCACTGCGGGATTCCGTCTGGGCGTTGGCGCAGGACCGGCTGGACGCACTGCGCAACACCCGCCAGCTGTGCCTCGGCCTCGGTCTTGGCGCCGTGCCGGCGCGGGCCGCTCTGGGGGTCGCCTGGTCCCTCCACGTCGCCCTCCGTTCGCTTGACCGCTTGGAGGTGCGCGGCCGGGACTCTGCAGGGTTGCACCTGATGCTCTCGGGCCACGGGCTCGACCCCACCCGGCCCGAGGTTGCCGCCCTGACGGCCGGGCGCTCCGGCGACCGCCTCTTCACCTCCATGAGCGTGCGCTGGCCGGCCGGCCACCTGTCGATCGTCTACAAGACGGCGGCGGAGATCGGTGAGCTGGGTGACAACGTGAGGGCGCTGCGCCGGGCCGTGGCATCGGACAGGTTGCTGGCGCTGGCCCTGGCGTCGCCGGACGTCGAGGCCACCGTCGTGGCCCACACCCGCTGGGCCAGTGTCGGGCTGATCTCCGAGCCGAACGCCCACCCGCTCAACTCCGAAGAGGGGGGGCTGGCACCCGGCCCCGACGCCACGGCCTATACGGTCGGGGCTCTCAACGGTGACATAGACAACTACGCGGCCCTGCTGGCGGAAGAGGACATCGCTCCGCCGGCCCAGGTGACGACCGACGCCAAGCTGGTACCGGCCCTGGTGGCCAGGAGGATGGCTTCGGGCCTCGCCCCCGAGGACGCGTTCAGGCAGGCTGTCGGTCGTTTCGACGGCTCGGTCGGTATTGCCGTCAACATGGCCCGGGAGCCGGGCCGGCTCTTCCTGGCCCTGCGCGGCAGCGGCCAGAGCCTCAACATCGGCCTCGCCGCGGACGCCTTCGTCGTGGCGAGTGAGCCCTACGGACTTGTCGAGGAGGCGTCGGAGTACCTGCGCATGGACGGTGAGGGTGGAGGCCAGGTGGTGGTGCTCGAGAGGGGCCGGGCGGGTGAGCTGGACGGTGCCCGCAGGGAGCGCTACGACGGTTCGCCGCTGCCCTTCGCCCTGTCCGAGGTCAAGCGGGCGGAGATCACCACCAGGGACATAGACCGCCACGGGTTCAGGCACTTCCTGCTCAAGGAGATCTCGGAGGCGGCCCTTTCGGTGCGCAAGACCCTGCGGGGCAAGCTGGTACCTGGTCCCGGTGGCGCCCACGAGGTGCGGCTCGGTGACGAGGCGGTGCCTGCCACCCTGAGGAGATGGCTGGCGGACGGCTCCATAGACCGGGCCGTCGTCGTCGGCCAGGGTACGGCGGCCGTGGCCGGCCAGGCGGTGGCCGCCGCACTGGCAAGGGCCATGCCCAGCGTGCGTGTCGCCGGGATGCCGGCCACCGAGCTGTCCGGATGGGGGCCCGATGGGACCGGGCTGCCCGACGACCTGACCGGCACGTTGGTCGTGGCCATAAGCCAGTCGGGCACCACGACCGACACCAACCGCACCGTCGACCTGGTGCGGGCCAGGGGTGCGCTCGTCGTCTCGATCGTCAACCGCCGCAACAGTGACCTGGTGCAGAAGTCCGACGGCGTTCTCTACACCTCGGACGGGCGCGACGTCGAGATGTCGGTGGCCTCCACCAAGGCCTTCTACTCCCAGGTCGCCGCCGGCCACCTGCTCGCCGCCGGCCTCGCCGCCTGTTGCGGGCCCGAGCGAGGCCGCGACCGCCAGGACGTGCTGGCCGCACTGCGTGCCCTCCCTGACCAAATGGTCAGCGTCCTGGCCAAACGCCCCGAGATCGCCGCGATCGCGGCAGCCGTGGCCCCGCCTCGGCGCAACTGGGCCGTGGCCGGCAGCGGGCCGGACCACGTCGCCGCAGCCGAGCTCAGGATCAAGCTCTCGGAGCTGTGCTACAAGTCGATAGCGCTGGACACGGTCGAGGACAAAAAGCACATCGACCTGTCCTGCGAACCGATGGTCATCGTGTGCGCGGCGGGCACGAGCGGCGCCAACGCCCGCGACCTGGCCAAAGAGGTGGCCATCTTCAAGGCCCACAAAGCGGCGCCGGTGGTCGTCGTGAGCGAGAGCCAGAGGGCGCTCTTCGGCGACGACCTGGACGTCATCGCCGTACCCGGTACCCATCCCGAACTGGCCTTCGTGCTGACGGCGATGGTCGGCCACATCTTCGGGTACGAGGCGGCGCTGTCCATCGACGCCCAGGCCCACCCCCTACGTGAGGCGCGGTCGCTCATCGAGCGGTCAGGCTTGGCAGCGGCGGTCGTACCCGCCCTCGAGGCCGTGACCGCTCCAGCCTTGGCCGGCCTGCGCTCGGGCGCCTACGACGGCAGCCTCAGCGCCTCCAGCGCCGGGAGGCTGACCTCGCTGCTGCGCTATGCGACCGGTGCTCTGCCGGTGGAGGGTTACGAAGCCGAAATGGGCAAGGTCGGGTCGCCCTCCGCCCTGGCCGAGGACCTGCTTGCAGCTCTGGGGGCTGCCATCGACGAGTTGGCCAGGCCCATCGACGCCATCAAGCACCAGGCCAAGACGGTCACAGTGGGGATATCGCGCAGCGAGGACGACCTCCTGCGCTCGGTCCTGGTGGTGGAGGCTCTCGGTGCTGGCACGTCGGCCGGTTCTCTCGGCTACAGGGCGCTGCGCTCGCTGACTGCTCTGGCACCAGCTGTGCAAGGCGTGCTCGGGTTCACCCGTTACCGGGTCGAGCTCGGCCCCGCCCTCGCACCCCAGGGAGACAGGCTCGCGGGGGCCACGATCAGCGTGGTCGACAGGGGCGGGATCTCCACGGGCATCGTCTCGCGCTCGGCCACCGACCCGACGCTGAGGGGCACCAAGCACAGGACGGCCGAAAAGCGGGAGGTCACCGTGTTCCGGGGCCTGCACGACGGCCGGACCGGAGTGATGGTCCCCGAGGTCAAAGACGGGCAGGTGATCGGCATAACCCTGTTGCACGTACAGTTCGAGGACCGCCTGTCCCCGGTGCAGGCCCGTGCGGTCCTCGAGGGGTACCAGGGGCGCTACGCAGCCCTTGTCGACGCCGTCACCGAGGCCCGTCCCGGCTTCGACGACGAGGTGCTGGCCAGGGTGCCAGTGATCGACCTGCTCACCGAGCCGGTAGCCGTGCTTGCCGGCCACTGGTCGGCGCAGGAGGGCTGAGGGTGCCAACCGCTGGAGCCCCGCTCGGCATGGGCGTGGACCTGGTCGACATGGAGAGGTTCAGGCAGGTGCTGCAAAGGCGGCCGTCGGTGCGCGAGCGCCTGTTCACGCCGGGCGAGCAGGAGTACGCCGGCTCCCTGGCGGACCCCGTGCCCTCGCTGGCGGCCCGCTTTGCAGCCAAGGAGGCGGTGATGAAGGCCCTTGGCGTGGGGCTGGGCAGGTTCGCCTTCCAGGAGGTGGAGGTCCGCCGTCTGCCGTCAGGCCAGCCCGAGCTGGTGCTGTCCGGGGCGGCGGTACGCCTGGCGAAGGAGCGGGCGGTCGGCTCGTGGCTCGTCTCGCTCACCCATACTGCAACCGCCGCCGCCGCTGTGGTGTTGGCCCTCTCGTGATACCTGTACTGACGCCGGAGGAGATGGCCGGGGTTGACCGCACCACGGAGCAGGCCGTGCCCGAGCTGGTGGCACGAGCCGGCGCGGCGGTGGCGTCCGGCGCCCTGAAGCTGATGGGCGGAGCGTACGCCAGGCGGGTGGTGGTGGTGGCCGGCCCGGGGAACAACGGCGCCGACGGGCGTGTGGCGGCCGAGATCCTGGCCGGCATGGGTGCGCTCGTCGATGTCCGCGACGCCAGGGACCTCCGGCCCTCCGAGCCGCTCCCCGAGGCCGACCTGCTGATCGATGCGGCCTACGGCACCGGCTTGCGGCGGCCTTACCAGCCTCCCCGGAGCTCCTCGCCCGTCCTGGCGGTCGATATCCCGTCGGGTTTGGACGGCCTGACGGGCGAGGTGCCGGATGGCGGGGGAGTGCTGGCAGCCGCAGCCACGGTCAGCTTTGCCTCGCTGAAGCCCGGCCTGCTTCTCGGGGCTGGACCGGAGCTGGCCGGGGAGCTGACAGTGGCCGACATCGGGCTCGGGGCCGAGGTCGGCCGGGCGGCTTCCTGCTGGCTCGTCGAGGACGCAGACGTGGCCGGGCACCTTTGCCAGAAGCCACGCGAGTCGCACAAGTGGCAGAGCGCCGTTCAGGTCGTGGCCGGCTCGCCCGGGATGACGGGGGCGCCGTGGCTGGTCAGCCGGTCGGCGATGAGAGCCGGGGCGGGGTATGTCCGGCTCTCCATGCCAGGGGTGAGCCCGACCGTTCTCCCCCCCAGCGAGGTGGTGCACCTCCCTGTGCCCGCTACCGGCTGGCACGGACCCGTGCTGGCGCAGATTTCGCGGGTCAAGGCCCTCGTGGTCGGGCCGGGCCTGGGGCCTGTGACCGGTGGCCCCGAGGGCTCGGGGGGGCTACCGGGAGGGGAGGTCGGCCTGCTGCTGGCAGCGGCCGATGTGCCTGCGGTGGTCGACGCCGACGGCCTCAACGCCATGGGCGGGATTGACGGCCTGGCTGCCGTGGTGGCCCGCCGTCGCCATCCCACCGTGGTCACACCGCACGCCGGCGAGCTGGCCAGGTTGCTGGGGCGACCGCCAGGTCCGGACAAACTGGCCGTGACCAGGGAAGCGGCGGCCCGCAGCGGTGCGGTGGTGCTTTTCAAAGGCTCGACCACCGTCGTGGCCGCACCGGACGGGCGGGCCTTGCTGGCGGCGACCGGCAGCGCCCGCTTGGCCACGGCCGGAACCGGCGACGTCCTGTCGGGAATGGTCGGGGCCTTCCTGGCCAGGGGTATCGCTCCGCTCGAGGCCGCGGCTCTGGCCGCCCACGCCCACGGCCGGGCAGCTGGTTCTGGTTTCGCCGAGGGGCTGGTGGCGGGGGATCTCCCAGAGCTGGTGGCCGCTTGGTTGTCCGGTCTGCGGGCATGAAAACGGTAGTGCCCAGCGCCGAGCGTCCCGACGGCTACCTGACGAGCGCCAAGAGGGTGGCGGGG
The DNA here is from genome assembly GCA_021821705.1 of Actinomycetes bacterium. Classification (GTDB taxonomy): domain Bacteria; phylum Actinomycetota; class Acidimicrobiia; order Acidimicrobiales; family Palsa-688; genus JAJZMF01. The sequence goes on from JAKACE010000045.1 coordinate 5,260, forward strand.
TGGCTGAGGCCGGCCTGGTTGGAGGTCGACCTGGCCAGCGTCGCCGCCAACGTCGCCCACATCGCCCGCACGGTGGCCCCGGCGAGGGTCTGCGCCATTGTGAAGGCGGACGGGTACGGCCACGGCGCCGTCCGGGTGGCGTACGCCGCCGTGGAGGGCGGGGCGTCCTATCTGGGTGTGGCCCTGGCCGAGGAGGGCCACGAGCTGCGCCAGGCCGGGCTGGACGTGCCGGTGCTCATACTGTCGGAGCCGCCGCCCGAGGCCATGCAGATGGTGGTGGAGGACCACCTGACAGCCACCATCTACACCGTCCGGGGCTTTTCGGCGCTGCTCGAGGCCGCCCGGGCGGCGCGCCCCGACGGTGGTGGCCGGGCAGCGGCCGGGCCCGTACCCGTGCACCTCAAGCTGGACAGCGGCATGCACCGTGTGGGGGCAGACGAAGGCACGTTCGTCGAGCTGGCTGCAGCTGTGGCGGGGCAACCGGAGCTGTTCCTGGAGGGAGCTTTCACGCACCTGGCCGTGGCCGACGAGCCGGGCAACGCTTACACAGGCGAGCAGCTCCGCCGCTTCGAGGCTGCCTTGGCCAGGTTGGACGGCGAGGGGACCAAACCGCGCCTGCTCCACGCTGCAAACTCCGCCGGGGCGCTGTGCCACCCCGAGGCTCGCTACGCCATGGTGAGACCGGGCATAGCCATGTACGGCATCTCGCCCGGCCCGTTGGTCGCCGGCCACGCCGCCGTCGCAGCGCTGCGACCGGTGCTGTCGCTCAAGGCCCAGGTCTCCTTGGCCAAGGAGGTCGAAGCGGGCGAGCGTGTCTCCTACGGGTTGCGCTACGAACTGGCGCAGCGTTCGGTTGTCGCCACCGTGCCGCTCGGTTATGCCGACGGTGTGCCGAGGCGGCTGTACGAAGCAGGGGGCGAGGTGCTGGTGGGCGGGCGGCGCTGCCCCATAGCGGGGACGGTCACGATGGACCAGATCATGGTCGACTGCGGGCCGGGCGCGGTTGTGCGTGCCGGCGACGAGGTCGTGCTGATCGGTCGGCAGGGAGACGAGGAGGTGACGGCGTGGGAGTGGGCGCGCCGGCTCGGGACCATCGCCTACGAGGTCACCTGCGGCCTGTCGCCGCGCCTGCCTCGTATCTATGTCTGAGCCGGGCCCCGGCATCGCCGCCGAGACGGCGCCCGAGCGCCAGCGGAGGCCGGGGTGGGCGTGACGGCCCGCTCGTCGGCGGGCGGTCGGATCCTGCGCTCGTCGGTCAGGACAGGGCGCTGACGACGTAATCGATGCAGCCGGTCAGGGCCAGGACGTCCTCGGGGTCGATGGCAGGGAACAAGGCCACCCTCAGCTGGTTGCGCCCGAGCCGGCGGTACGGCTCGGTGTCGACGACCCCGTTGGCCCGCAGGACCTTGGCTACGGCGGCTGCGTCGATCTCGTCGGCGAAGTCGATGGTGGCGACGGTGTGCGAGCGCTCGTCGGGCTTGGCCACGAAGGGGCTGGCATAGGGCACCTGCTCCGCCCAGCCGTAGATGATCTCGGCTGACCGGTCGCAGCGCCCGCACGTGAAGTCCATGCCTCCGTTGGACAGGGCCCACTCGAGCTGGTCGACGGCCAGGAGCAGGGTTACCAGGGCCGGGGTGTTGTAGGTCTGGTCGAGCCGGCTGTTGTCGACGGCGATGGACAGGTCGAGGAAGGCCGGCACGAAGCGGCCTGCGGCCACGAGCCTTTCCACCCGGGCCAGGGCGGCCGGCGACATGAGGGCGACCCACAAACCACCGTCCGAGGCCAGGCTCTTCTGGGGGGCGAAGTAGTAGACGTCGAAGGCGGCGGGGTCGACTCGCAGGCCGGCAGCGGCAGAGGTGGCGTCGACTGCGACCAGCGCGTCGGCGTCAGCGCCCTCTGGCCGGCGGACCTCCATCATCACCCCGGTCGAGGTCTCGTTGTGGGTCAGGGCGTAAAGGTCCGTCCCGGGCCTGGCCTCCGCCTGGGGGTGGGTCCCGGTCGGGCTTTCGATGACATCGGGGGCATCGAGCCAGGGAGCCGCCTCGACGGCAGCCGCGAACTTGGAGGAGAACTCTCCGAAGCGCAGGTGCTGGCTGTGCTTTTCCACCAGGCAGAAAGTGGCGATGTCCCAGAAGGCCGTCGTGCCGCCGTTGCCGAGCACGACCTCGTAGCCGTCCGGAAGCTGGAACAGCTCCGACAGTCCCGACCGCAGGCGCCCGACCACCGAGCGCACGGGTCTCTGCCTGTGGCTCGTGCCGATCACGGCCCCGGCCGGCCCGGCGAGGGCCTCCACAGCGGAGCGGCGCACCTTGGACGGGCCGCTACCGAAGCGGCCGTCGGCGGGTAGCAGGTCCTGTGGGATGGTGATGTCCGGCGCTGGGTCAGCCATGGCTGCCAGTTTGCCAGCAGGCGGCCGGGTGCTCGCCTGAATATGCCGCCGACGGCGCCTGGGCAGGACGGCCGGTGCGGGGCGCCGGCCACGTGTGAGGCGCCGGCCCAGGTTCGGGGCGCCGTCCAGGTGCGGGGTGAGCAGGTGTGGGGTGAGCAGGTGTGGGGGGTCTGGTACGTGTGGGCGTCGGGCTGGGGTGCCGGACGGTGCGGGGCGGTGTCTGGGAACATGGGCTCATGAGCAGGGTGCGGTCGGCCGGCAGCATGATCGGCGCCGCCGTCCTGCTCGGTGGCGTGGCTGCGGCCGCCGGTGCGGGTAGGTCGGCACCGGCCGGCGAGGGCGCTTTTGTGGTCCCGGCTCCCGCCTCGGACCTGATCGCCGGGGCGGCGGCCGCCGGGGTGGTCCTCTGGCTCTACACCCTTGTCTCGGGCCTCATGGACGCCCAGCCTGCCCGCGGTCAGGCTGGGGAGCACGAGCGCAGGTGGTGGTCGGTACTGGTGCTGGTGATCGCCGCGCTGGTCGTGGTGGGGCTGGTCGTGGCCCTGCTCCTGCTGGCCAAGCGCCAGCACCCCTCCCTTCGTGTGCTGCCCGGCGTGCCGACCGCCACGGCGAGGCCAGCGGCGGCCGGAGCGGACCGGGCCGGTCCCGGCTGGCCGGCGCTCGCCATCGGGGCCCTGACTGGCGTGCTGGCCCTGTTTGCGGCCCGCTTCGCCCGCGGGCGACGGACGAGGTACCAGCCGGCCAGGGGGCCGGCGGGGGCCACCGTGGCGGTCACGCCCGGCCCCGAGCCCGAACAGGTCGTCGCCGCGCTCGACCTGTCCCTGGACGCCCTGGCGCGTGAACCCGACCCCCGCCGGGCTGTCATAGCTGCCTACGGTCGCATGGACAGCTGGCTGGCCGGGACGGGCTGGGGGCGAGAGCCGTGGGAGGCACCGTTCGAGCACCTGGACCGAGTGCTCGGCGGGCTCGGAGCGCATGCGGCCGTGGCCCGGGACCTGGCCGGCCTGTTCGAACGGGCGAAGTTCGACGTGCGCCCTTGCGGGCGCGACATGAAGGAGGCCGCCCTGGCCGCGCTGAGAGCCCTGCGCGACGACATCGTTGCTGCCAGTGCGCCCGGGGCGCCCGGGGCCGGCATGTCGGTACCTGCCGGTGCGGCGGCATCTCGAGCCGTCCCTGCCATAGGCACGGCGGGCCCGGTCTGAGCGGCACCCGCAGGCGCAGGGTGGTGCTGGGAGCGACCTGGCTGGCCGCCGTCGCTCTGGCCTCCTGGGGCCTGTTCAGGGCCGGGGCGCTCCCGGCCGCTGCCGCCTTCTCCTCGAGCACGGTGTACGGATCCACGCCTCTTCTTGCTGCCTCATCGACTTCGAGCTCGCAGAAGGCATCGCGGAACCAACGCATCACCAGCCCACAATAAAAGCCGATCCCTTCGATCATCCAGCGTTCGTTTACGCTGTGACAGAGAGTTCGAAGCCTGCCGCGTGGGTCAATCACAGGATGATCCACCACCAGAGTTGTCTGCCAGAAGCTTCCGCCAACCACACT
>JAKACE010000046.1 GCA_021821705.1 Actinomycetes bacterium
GACCGAGTATGCGAGGCAATTTGCGCTTTCGCCAACGATCTTCCTGGCAACCGTTCACCCGGTGTCGTCGCGGTCGGTGTCGACGATGCCGGTCACCCTAGCGGGCTCACGGTGGACGACGATCTGCTCCTGCGTTTGGCTCAGACCCGGGACAATGGCTCGATCTACCCGTTCCCGTCCATGGTCGTCCGACGGATAGTCGTCGACGGCAACGATGTGGCAGTGGTTGTCGTAGAGCCATCCAGCGCTCCTCCCGTCCGTTACAAGGGAAGGACTTGGATCCGGGTGGGCCCGCGGCGAGCGATCGCTACAGCCGAGGAAGAGACGAGGCTGAGCGAGCGCCGGCGGGGCGCTGATCTCCCCTTCGACGTCCGGCCAGTCAGGGGGGCAACCAGCGCTGAGCTGATGCTCGCCCGCTTCAAGGAATCGGTCCTTCCTCAACTCGTCGCCCCGGACGTCATCGAGGCCAACAACCGGACAGTGACCGAGCAGTTGGCCGCGTCGCGCTTCACGGACATGGACGGCGTACCGACGCCGACAGGCCTGCTCGTGTGCGGACTGGATGCCCAGCGCTGGCTGCCCGGGGCCTGGATCCAGTTCCTCAGGGTCGAAGGTACGAGCCTCGATGGGCCAATCGTCAGTCAGCACCGCATCGGCGGCTTTCTGCCCGAGGCGGTGCTCGAGCTGGAGGAGGTACTGCGTGCCCACATCGACACGCGGGTGGTGATCACCGGTGAGCCTGTCGAGAGGCGTCAACCGAGCATCCCGTTCGAAGCGTTGCAGCAGGTGGTCCGCAATGCCGTCATGCACAGGCAGTACGAGGGGACGAGTGCCCCCGTCCGGGTCACGTGGTTCGACGATCGGATAGAGGTGCAGTCGCCCGGCGGCCCGTTCGGCACTGTGCACGAGGCAAACTTCGGACGCCCTGGTGTAACCGACTACCGCAACCCGACGTTGGCGACGACCCTCGCGCAGATGGGGATCGTGCAGCGCTTCGGCGTCGGCATCCAGGTGGCTCGTCGCAGCATGGAGCGCAATGGCAACCCACCTTTGCAGTTCCAGGTCGAGCGGACCTACGTCAATGCTGTACTTCCGATTGTGCTGCCATGAGCAGAGTTGTCGCGCTGTTCAACAACAAGGGCGGTGTGGGCAAGACAACTCTCCTTTACCACCTGGCGTGGATGCTCCACGAGCTCGGGGTGAGGGTACTGGCCGTGGACCTCGACCCTCAAGCCAATCTCACTTCGGCGTTCCTCGACGACGACATGGTCGAACAGCTGTGGTCGGACACTCGCCGCCGGACTGTCTACGGGGCGATTGCTCCGTTGCTCGAAGGTGAGGGAGGCGTTGTCGACGCCTACATCCACGAAGTCGAGGACGGCATCGGTGTCGTGCCCGGGGACCTGCTGCTGTCCAAGACCGAGCAGGAGCTGGCGACGGCATGGCCGAACGCAGGCGACGGCAACCCGCGTGCGTTCCGCGTGCTCGGCGCCTTCTCGACCGTGGCCCGCGGGGCCGCCCAAGCGATCGGTGCCGAAGTAGTCCTCGTCGACGTCGGCCCCAACCTTGGTGCTCTCAACCGCTCCGCTCTGCTTGCCTGCGACGATGTGATCGTGCCGCTCGCCCCAGACCTCTACTCTCTGCAGGGCCTGCGTAACCTCGGCCCCACGTTGCAGACCTGGCGTCAGGAATGGCTTGCACGGGTGCCGAGAGCTCCGAGCGGCTTCGAAGTGCCCAACGGGTCAATGCAGCCTGCGGGGTACGTGGTACTGCAGCACGGGGTTCGCCTGGACCGGGTCGTGGGGGCTTACGACCGCTGGCTGCGGCGTGTACCTGGCGAGTACCGGGTCTCGGTTCTCGGTACTGTTTCGGACGATCCTCTCCTGGAAGCGGCGGACGACCCCCACTGCCTCGGTCTGGTGAAGCACTATCACAGCCTCGTCCCCATGGCACAAGAGGCGCGCCGGCCGGTGTTCCTCCTTCGCTCGATGGACGGGGCGATCGGGGCCCACCAGCAGGCCGTCCTGGCCGCTTACGGCCATTTCCGGGAACTGGCACAGCGGGTCCTCGCTGCCGTCGGGGCCGGCCACTTGGAACGGTGAGAGCGTGGAGGCGCATACAGCCGAAGCGGCTGGGGCCAGATGCCAGGGGCCCGCGTGCGGTGCGGCATGTCCGCTGTCGCTGCAGAGCGAAGGTGGCCGGATGTCGTCGGGCTACCCAGCGACTGGGTTGAGCCAACGGACGGCTCGAAAACGAGCGAAGACAGAGTCGGCGCTGACGACGGTCAGCCCGTGCTCCAAGGCCAGCGCGGCAAGTGCAGCGTCGCTGACCAGGTTCCCGGTCAGCTCCAAGTCACGGACCAGCCGGCCGAGCAGGTCCCGATAGCCCCGTCCCGGTACCGGCACCCATGCCGCCGGCGCGTCGAGCCAGTCGTCCACGAAAGACCACGCATCCGATGAGCGCAAAGGTGTCGGTACGGCTCGCGGGTGGGTGACGATGCGGACGAATGCCGACAGCGATTGCCACGGCAAGCCGACCCGCCGAGACCCGTTGAGAGCTCCCTCCAACCATTCCCGGGCCGCAACATGGGCACGCGACTCCTCGTCGACGGCGTAAAGCAGGATGTTGGCGTCGACCAGCGTCACCGGGCCGTCTCGGCGTCGAGCACCTCGAGGGCGTCGGCGATACTTGAGACGTCCAGGCGCACCCCCAGCGCCGCAGTGCGCTGAGCGAACGGCCGCCCTTCCTGGCGTGCCAGCAGGCCCCGGCGCACAAGCTCGTTAATGGCCTCGGAGACACCGAGGCCCCGTTCGCGCCGCAACGCCTCTATGGCCTTGGACGTGTCATCGTCGAACTCGACCGTCGTCCTCATGTCTCCACGCTAGCACGCACGTGCGCAATGCAACGCACACACGTGCGAAGGCTAATGGCGGTGGTGCGAGCCCGGAAGGCCGGGCACGAGCGGGTGCGCTTCCGGGTCCAGAGCGCGAACAGACCCGGCCAGCCTGGCACGCCACCAACGCTCCCATTCGCTCAGCAGCCGGCCCCTTGCCAGCTCGCCGGCAATCTCGTCCCGGCACTCTTCGTAGGGGCGGCGCCCGTCGGTGCGTACCTGCTCGACCGCAAGCACGTGCCAGCCGAAGACCGAGCGCACGGGCCCGCTCACCCCGCCGGCAGGCAGGGCGAACAGGGCGTCTTCCACGGGGCCGACCAACTGCCCCCGCTCCACCCAGCCCAGGGTGCCCCCGCCAGCACGAGAACCCGTGTCGAGGGAGCACGAGGCGGCAGCCCGGCCCACGTCGGCGGGCGTCTGCGCACGGGCCGCGAGGGCCGAGGCGGTAGCCTCGTCGGCAACCAGGACGTGGCGGGCCAGGCGGGCCTCCGGCAGGTGGTAGCGGATGCTGTTGGCGTCGTAGGCGGCCCTTACCTCTGCCTCCGCCGGCTCTGCCGTGGCGATCTCGCCCGTGGCCTGGAGCCTTCGCAGCCAGTGCTCGAGGTCCCAGGGGTCGGCGACCCCGAGGCGCTGCGCCTCGGCCTCGAGCAGGCCGGTGGCGAGCAGGTTCTGTGTCGCCCACGCCCGCAGCTCCGGGCGCACCGCTCCGGGTGGCCCGGCCGCCCCGAGCCCGAGGCGCCGGCCGGCAGCCGTCGCGGCCAGTTGCGCGATGTGGCGCTCCAGATCCCGGCCGGTGACCGCCTTGTCGCCTACCCAGCCGACCGCGCTCGCGCTCTCAGGCACGGGCGATCGCTGCCCGGGCGGACAGGTCGGCGCCATGGGCCGCCCCAGTCGCACCCTGCTCGCCCAGGTGCAGCGCGACGGCGGGCGAGTACCAGAGGCGGCCGTAGTAGGTCACCTTGAACAGCGCCCAACTGGTGAGCGCCTCGGCGGGCGGGGCCTGCACGGTCGCGGTGACAGTGGTCTCGGCCTGAGGCCCCACCTGGAAGGCTTGCGACGCCGGGCCGGTCCAGGGCCAGGTCTCCACGGGTGAGAGCAGTTGCACCTCGCCCCGGATGTCGCCGTGGGTGTGGTTGGCCAGGACGAGGCAAAGCGTGCCGCGCTCGCCCGGCCCGAGGCTCAGTTGGGTCGTGGCCAGGCTGGCTTCCACCTCGTTGGCGAACTCGCCGCTCGGGTGGGCGAAAGCCGGGGGAGCGCCCAGCAGTGGATGCTCGCCGGAGGCGGCCTCGGCCAGGTGGGGCAGCACGTCGACCGTCACGACATCCTCTTGGGCCTGGCCGGAGCCGTCGAGCACCCGGGCGGCCACGAAGCGCCGGCCCGGCCGCGTGTCGTAGGGGGCCCGGAAGCGGACCTCGACCGTTACGAAGGCACGGGCTGCGAGCGAGAACAGCCGGCTCGGCGGGTCGAACTCCCACTCCGGCGGGCCGATCACCTCCACCCTGCCTGCCCGCACGTCCCGGGAGCTACCCGAGGCCACCTGCATGCTGAACCGGCCCTCCTCGCCCGCTCTCACCGCCACGGACTGCTGCAGTACGTGGACGGCGACGGCCTGGTTCCCCATCGGGGCCGGGCCCTTGTTGTGCAACCAGTAGCGGCTGAAGACGGGCTGCGCCGGCTCGACGTCGAGCTCGTGCAACCGTCGGGCCAGGGCGGCGGACGCGGAAGCCGGCCGGTGCGCGCCCGGGAGCTGGGCCAGGTGGGCCTGAACCGTGGCTATCTGGCCGGCGGAGAGGGTGAGCGCCAATGACCTGTCAGCGCCGCTCCCGGCGAGCGCCAGGTTGCGGCCCGGGACCTCGTCGAGGCTGCATTGGCGGGCGTCCGACATGGCGAAGGCCGACCTGAGCTCCAGGGGTACCGGGGATCCGACCGCCTCGTAGAGGCGGATGCTCACCTCGGCACCTGCCGCTGCGGCCGGTGCCGGGTCGTCACCAGAGGCCAGGGCATTGCCCGCCGGCTTGAGGCAGGCCAGCACCGGGCGGCCGGCGGCGGCTGCGCCCCCGTCTTCGCCGGCGGCGGCGCGCTCACCGGCGACGGCGCGGTCACCGGCGGCGTCCCCTTCTCCACGGGTGCCGGCTTGGCTTGCGCCCACACGAAGTTCGAGCAGCCTGGCCTCCGCCGGCAGCGCGCCCGGGTGGGGCTTTTCGACCACGGCCCGCAGCGGGCGGTTGTAGTCCTGGGCCTGGCCGACGAAGTCGAGGCGCCGCCAGTCTCCCTGGCCCATCACCAGGGCGTGCTCGAAGACGTGGCTCCAGTGCTCGAGCTCGAAAGCCGACCCGTCCGGGGCGCTGCGGCGGGGCGGGTCGATCCAGATGCCCGAAGGCCACCCGGTGCACGCCCGCAGCAGGGAGACGTGAAGTGCGCCTCCGGCGTCGACGGCGAAGCTCGGCGTGCCCCGGTTGAGCAGAGCCACCGACCATTCCGGCACCTGCGCCGGAGGTAGCCCGAGCGACTGAGGCTGGCGCACCTGCACGCGACCGGTCGCTATCGCCTCGCACAACGCCCCCGCTGCCGACGCCATCGCGTCGGGCCCGGTCCCGGCGACGACCAAGACCGGGATGTCGCGTGGGCCGCGCAGGTCGGCGTTGGGCACCCAGACCTGGTCGAGGGGCCGCTCGGAGGGGACCAGGAGCAGGGCATGACCCTGGCTGCCCAGCTGCTCTCCCAGGGCCTGCGACCATTGGGGCCCGGCCGCGTCGAGCACCGCCGCCACGAACGGGTTGTCCTCGGGTGTGCCGACTGCGACCCGGAAGTCGGGCAGGTTGGAGTCGCCGCGCAGGCCGCCGTAGCGGTTGGCCTGCGCCTCCGAGCAGGTCGAGGTCACCCCCTTGCGCACGAGGGCCACCACCAGGTCGCGGGCCCAGGCGGCGGCCCCCTCGCCAGGGGGCGTCACCAGCTCGGCCACGGCCACCGAGCGCCGGTGGTAGGCGGGGCCGCCGTCCGAGGCTTCCACGACAAGCGGGGTGGAAAGCCCGAACCACTCGGCGGCCGGGTTGTCGAGCGTCCAGGGGGCTACGGCGCTGTCCACGTCGATGAGCCCGAAGCCGCGGCCGACGACGGCGTCGCCGACGGCTGAAAGCGCCGAAGCGCCGGCGAGCACCGTCGGCACCCGCAGGCGCACCAGCCGGTCCCGGGCGCTCCAGTCGTGGATCTCGGTGCGCAGCTCCAGGCGACGGGCCCCTTGCCACAACGTGACGACGTGGCGGTAACGGAAGCCTTCGGCCCCCCCGCTGCCCGGCGAGCCGTTGGCGGCGCCGGCCGCCCCGGCGGCACCGCCGCCGGCTGAGGAGGCCCCGCCGGTCCCAGAGCCGGTCCCAGGGCCGGTCCCGCCGGCGGTCCCGTCGTGGACCGGGTGAGCGGACAGCGACGCCCAGCCCTCGACCACGAGGCGCTCGCCGAGGTCGCACACCTCGCGTCGCACCTGAGCCCGTCCGGCCCGGGTGCGATCGGGGGGGCCGCAGGGCAGGAGGTTCCACGGGCCCTCGCCGAAGCGGGGGTGCTGGGGGTACTCGGGGTAGGTGACCAGCTCGTTTGCGACCTCGCCTGGGGGGACGAGCTCGAAGCCGCCGGCCTTGTCGCTGATGCTGGCCAGTCCGCCGCCCATGTCCGGGTCGGCACGCACCTCGAGGTGCTCGTTAGATATGGACAGGCCGTCCCGCCGCTCCCACGCCGAGGTGGCCCGGCCGGGGCGGCCGGCCAGGCGGAAAGTGCGGTAGCCGACACCGGGGACGTCCCGGGCCAGGAAGCTGAGCTTGTGCGACGACGGGTTGCGTCCTGGCTCGGCCACCACGGGCAGGTCCGTGCCGTCCGGGCCGAGGACCCCGGGGACGGGGCCGCCCGAAGGGGTGCCCACCTCGACCGACACCAGGCCGGAGCGGTCGTGACCGAGGGTATTGGTCACCACCAGCGCTGGGCCTTCCCCGGCCGTGGCGACGGCACCGGCCAGCAGGGCGCGGCAGGTCTCCTCGACACCCCGGGCCAGGTCCCAGGCCTCGCGCCAGCCTCCGAGCAGGTCCAGGTAGACCTGGTCCGACTCGGAACCGGTTATGCCGTCGTGGTGGGCGCCGAAGACGAGCTGGCGCCAGGCCTTGTCGAGGGCGCGGTGTGCGACCGGGTGGCCGAGCACGCCGGCCAGGGCGGACAGGGCCTCGGCTTCGGCCAGGTGGCACTCGGCCTGTCTCTGAGCCTGCTTGGTGTCGGTGAAGGAGACGTCCTTACCCGTGTAGACCGGGTTCATGTCCCGGCTCTGGGGCGAGGGGGAGCGGCCCTGGTGGGCCATCTCCTGGCGCACGCCGGCGAAGAACTCCGAAGGCAGGCCGACGCTGAAGCGCGGCCAAAGGTAGCGTTCGTTCCACTTGGCGGCCAGCTCGGTCACGAACCGGCTCGGCGGTGTGTAGTCGGTGCCTACCGGCAGCAGCGTGTACTTGGTGGCCGACACCTCGGCCAGGTCGCAGAAGAGCTGGTAGGCCAGCCACATCGAGCCTTCCAGGGTCGTGGCCCGCTCCACCTCCCATCCGGAGGAGTAGTGGTTTGGCATGTAGCTGGTGAGCAGGCCCCGGCCGTTGGGGGCGACCCACTCGAACTCCGACGGGAACTGCATCCAGTTGTTGTCGCCCACCTCACGTTTGGGCCCCCACTGGTGGAACGGGCCCCTCGCCCACGACGAGGAAGTCAGCCCACATTCGGCCATGATCCCGGGGAACTGCGGGTCGTGCCCGAACACGTCGAGCTGCCAAGCGCTCTGGGGGTCGGCGCCCATGACATCGCGCTGGAAGCCGAGCCCGTACACTGCGGCCCGTACGGCCGTCTCGGCCCCGGTCAGGTTGGTGTTGGGCTCGTTGTAGGTGCCTCCGACGATCTCGAGGCGCCCGGCGCCGATGAGGGCCTGCAGCTCCTGGCGGCGGTCCGGGTACAGGTCCCAGAAGGGCTTGAGGTAGTCCACCTCGGCCAGGACGAACTTGTAGCGCGGGTCCTGGCGCGCCCTTTCCAGGTGGGCCTCGACAAGGGTGAGCCCGGTGTGCTGGAAGGTGTCCCGGCGCTCCTGGGCCCAGAGCAGCTCGTCCCAGCCCGAGGTGTAGGCGGCCTGGGTGTTCCACCACACCGGGTCGTAGTGGAAATGAGGGACCATGATCATGCGCCATCCCGGCTCGCGGACGACGATCCGGGCCTCGAGGGAAGCCTCGGTCCCGCCGGCGGCCACCGTGCAGCGCACCTCGACCGAGTCACCGGCGGCCTGGCCCTCCACCTGAACAGGCACCTCGACGACCACGCCGTCCGGCAGCCCCGGCAGCGGGCTGTAGCGCGACGGAGCGGCGAGCCCGGCATCGAGCGAGGGCGCCCACGCCGGGCCGCTCGGACGGCCGGTGCGCGCCGGGCCCAGGCGGCCCCGCCAGGGCCGGGCGGTCAGGGCGCGGCCCTCGACGGCGACCGTGGCGTCGACGTCGGTGGGGGCGTCGGCCACGGCGACCCTGACCACCTGGGCCGGTCGCCCGTCGACGTGCACGAAGCAGTACGTGGAGCTGACAGAGGATATGCGCATGGGGTGGGACCTTTCGTGGCGACGGGTGGCGGGGCCTGGGGACAAGCTTTGCCCCGGCGAGGTGCGCCCGCCAGCCCGTGGTGGCCGGCTCGGCAGGGCCGGTGGCCGGCCACCTCGGACCGGGGGGCGGGCTCAGGTGTGGGTTCTGGTGCCGCTGGTGAGCCGAGCCGGCGGCATGGTCAGCTTGCCGTCAGCTTGCCATCGGCTGGGCGTTGCCTTGTTGTTGGCTTGCCGTCAGCTTGCGGGTGCCAACTGCGCTCTGGTCATCGGGCGGCCCAGGGTGACAGTGTGGGCCTTGCCCACGATCTTGCTCACCTGGGAGCTGAAGCTGGACGCTGCGGCTGCGCCCGAGGTCGTGCCCTCCTCCAGGTTGGCGGTGAGCTGCTGGATCACGTAGGAGACCTTCGGGTAGATCGGGTAGGCGGGCCGGAAGTAGCTGTGGGGCAGCAGCGACAGGGCGAACTTGAGGTCGGGGATGCTGTCGACGTAGGACTTGACCGACGCCGAGTCGGTGCGAGCCGTGAGCTCGCTCCACAGCCGGCCGATCTTGGCGTCGTTCTGCTTGCTGACAGCCAGTTTTATGAAC
>JAKACE010000047.1 GCA_021821705.1 Actinomycetes bacterium
GACGGCGGTGATGACGGCCACGTTGGAGCTGAGGCTCACCACCCGCGGCAGCAGGTCCGTACCGTTCCTGGCCCCTTTCATGTGGTCGCACTGCAGGTGGTCCGAGATCGAGGCCGACCCGCCGTTCCCGCAGGAGAAGGCCGCTGCTCCCCGCAGGTAGGTGTCCAGCAGGACCTGGGCCGCCCGGTCCAGCTCGCCCGGGTCGACACTGGCCAGCGCTGCCGAGAGCTCAGCCGCATAGGCGGCGTGGTAGGCGGAGGCTGAGGAGTGCGAGCCGTAGGGGAAGCCGGCCGCCGGGGCGCGTGTAGCCGGTGCGGGGCTCACCCGGCTGGTGGTGAGAGTCATGGAGCGGTCCCTCCCTGCGCCTGGGCACTCGCCGTGACTGCCGTCAGTGACGACAGGCCGCGCGCGGGTGCGCTGGCGCCCCGGCCCACTTCGGCATCGAGCTGCGCTGAGGACATCGCCTTGTTAGAGGCAGGGCCGGGTGGTGAGATACCCGCACCAGGCACGGCCGGCGCCTGTGAGCGCCGACAGCTTCTTGGCGCCGACAGGTACTGCCAGTTCGGTGTGAAGGGGTGCGACCACGCTCTGCGCGCGGAACGGAGCAGGGAGATTGCGGGCAATGTATATTCGCGGCGTGGCGCTATATCAATTGATGACCGACCAGGTGAGCTGGTCCGAGGTCGGAGGCGAGATCGTCGTCCTCAATGAGTCGACCTATTACACGGTTGCGGGGACGGGGGTGGTGCTCTGGCGCCTCTTGGTGGAGGGTGCGACCGAAGCACAGCTGGTGGACGAGCTGACGTCCGCGTATGAGGTGGGCCCAGGCACAGCAAAGGCCGACGTGGCCGCCTTTCTCGAGCAGCTCGTCGCGGCTGGGATGGTCCGACAGGCATGACGTGCCTCGGCGAGCAGGAGCCCCGTTCCCCCTCGGAACCCGAGCTGCCGCGTCCACTCTGACCGTCTTGGCGAACGGACCTGACCTTTCACACCTCTCGTGCTGCTGCCCCCAGCGGTTGCTGCGCACCATCGTCCCCGCTGGACGAAGGCAGCATCTGCTCTAACCACACGGGTAGCTCACCGTCACGTCCGTCATTTCGCACGAGTTCGCTGGCCACAGTCTGAACGGCTGACACAACCACCATGTCGCGCACTGTGTACACGGCAGGCGCGTTCCGCACCACACGCCCCAACGCCTCCCGGTACATAACTCCATGGGCTTTGTTGCGGAACATCGTGCGGTGGTAACGTTCGAGCCCCTCGCGTCGGGAACGCAGCTTCCACAGGTCGTCGATCGTGATCGTGGTATGACCCCTGCGGATGTCGATCTGCTCCTGGACGCCCCGGATGTCGTCGCCTCTCGTCGTCGCAACGAGCGTCAACCGCGACCCGTCGTCGAAGGTGACGGTCAGTACCCTCTCTTCGTCTGCGTGCAACTGTTGCCGGACGCGCGGCGAGAGCGAGACCGATACTGGTAGGGCTCTGTTCCCGATGAACGCCACGCCGAGGTCGATCCAGTGGCAGAGGTTGCCTGCGACGCGGGTGCCCTGGTTGGACCAGAAGTACCAGTGGTCGTCGTGGAACGCGAGCTCCTTTATGATGCAGGTCACCGACGTGGGCCCCTGTCCACTGGCGGTAAGCAGTGCCTGTGCTCGGCGTACCAGTGGATGGTACCGACGGTTGTAGCCGATCTCCACCATCCCAGGGTGCCCTGACATGGCCTTCTGTAGCCGGGCCACGTCCCCGTCGGTGACGGTCGGGGGCTTCTCCACAAAGACGTGGTGGCCGGCCTCTGCCGCTTGAGCGGCCAAGGTGGCATGCGAGTCATGCGCCGTCGCTACGATGACCAAACCCGGTGCCGGGAGCTCCCTGATGGCTCTTTCCGGGTCGGTCGTAGCTCTCTGGAAGCCGTACTTGCTGGCAACCAGGCCAGCGATCTGCGGCTCTCGGTCGGCGAGCGTATGGAGCACCAGGCCTGCGGCTTGCAAGGCTGGGATGATCTCGGTGCGAGCGTAGTCTCCCCCGCCGAGCAGGGCCACCGGCAGGCCGGGACCACTCCTGCCCGGTGTCGTCGACAGCACGGTGTCGGCGGGACGCGAGCCGGACTTCGGCGGCCGGATGACCTTGTGCTCGTCCTCGCCAAGTCCGCCCAACGGGGCCCGGCCCCCGTCTACCGGTGCTTCGGTCGCGCGCGCCCAGTGGTCAAGGAGGCGCTGGGGCGGCTCCATGGTCGAGTAGAGGTAGTTCTGCCTGGTCATTGACGACAGCTCGGCAACGTCGGCGAGCAAACGCGCCCCGACCACGGCTAGCGTTCCCTCGGGCACGAGCTCGCCGACGTCTCGGACCAGTGCCCGGTGCACCACTAGTTGTTGTGCGCTGGCAGGGACGCGTAGGGCCAGTGCAATAACGGGGCGTTGGTCTACCACGGCGCGGCCAGACACGACCGACACCCAGTAGTCGCCGCTGTAGAGCGGCTCCTCGCGCTTGGTCTGCGCCTTCCTGAAAGTACTGCGGGGACCGTCCGTGAGCAGGAACACCGCCACCTTACGCCTTGGTCGCCTTGCCGGACGGGCGGACGCGTCCTTGATCGGCCAGAGTGCCAGAGATGCCGTTACATCGATCAGTACCCCTGGTCCGGGAACGCAATAACCTGGTACCTCATGCCAAGAGCCACGCCACAGTAATCTCACTGAGTCATACCAGTTCGCTAGTAATTCGGCTAAATGAGTACGGGCCCGGAGCTCGTGACCACGCTCAATAGGCAAGCCAATAAGGCACACCTTCGACTACCGAGAGTAGTTGCGCGGGTATGCCCTTGTCAAGACCACGGTTCGGCCGCGCCGAGGTGGGAGAGCGAGGGACCTCCGTCACACTGGAAGTACCGCTAAGTCGCCGTTCTATATCGGCTGTGTGGCACCATAAGGCCTGCGGGAGGGAGCTGTGAGCGCGGCCGTTCACGTTTAGCCGGTTATCGGTGGGTTGACCCGCGAGTAGCGGTCCAGCGACCGCTGCCAGTGCTCACGGCAGCGACCAGGCGCTAGAGTTTGGTACTCCGTAGGCAGAGGAAAGGGGTGACATGGGCCCGGGCACGGATCACGGTCAAGCGGACGAGCACTTGAAGTTGCGGGCCGATGGCATCGTCTGGCGGCAGGTGGGCGACGAACTTGTCCTGCTCGACGTGGAGGGCGGGCGGTACCTGTCGGTCAATCAGACAGGCGCTATTCTGTGGCCCCTGCTGGTGGAGGGTTGCCGGGCCGGCCGCTTGGTCGAGCAACTGATGGAGCACTACGGTGTGCCCGCTGAACAGGCGAGCGAGGACACCTCCCGCTTCCTGGCGTCCATGAGGGAGCTGGGCGTCCTCGAGGCGACGTCATCCCGCTGACGCGGCCCAAGCCTCGCTGAGCGGTGCTGGCGCGACCCGAGGCCCATCACTGCTGTGCCCCGGCCTTACCGCCTGTATCTGGCCGGTCTGGGCGGCGTCTTGTCCCTGTGGAGCCCAAGGGCCCTGGTAGTCCCGGCTCGGTGAGCGAGGCAGGGGGAAGACGCCGTGCCGGCCCCTGGTTGCTGGTGGCCCGTGCCCTCCGGTTGTGCGTCCGCCCCGCCTGGGCACTGGCGCTCGTGGAGTCGGGTGCCCTCATGGGCGTGGCCGAGCTCGCTGTCCGCTATGTCCGTATCGAGCGCGCCGCGTCCTGGTTCGGGGCCACCTTGAGCTTTGCCGAGCCGGCGCCCTCGACGGAGGCGGTCCCTGTGCTGCTGTCCCGGCGCGAGCGGGTCAGCCTGACGGTGCTGGCCAAGCTGGCCCGCCACTGGCCCTTCTCACCCGAGCCGGGGGGTTCCTGCCTGCGGCACTCCCTGGCCGCCTCCTACTTCCTGCGTCGCCGCCAGCCCCAGTTGCGGCTAGGTGTGGCCATGGACGAGCGTCGAGGTGTGCTGGCCCACGCTTGGGTCGAGGTGGAGGGCCGAGCCGTTACCAACCCCGGCGACTACCAGCCGCTCCTGTCCTCCCCGTCGTGGCCGCGTGCCACCAAGGCCGGCTACCCTCGGGCCCGTTCTCTGGCTCATGCGGGTCACGAGGACAGGGAGCACCCCGACGGGCGGGCTTCGCTGTGAGCGCCTGTGCGTGCCCGGCGTCTTCCGGTGCTCTCGCCAACCCGGTGTTCGCGGTAGGGGCCGGGCCCCGTGTGGTCCTACTCTCCGCCACCATGCGTGTTGACGGGTGTGCTCAGCGGGCGAGCCGAGGGTCGCGTGCCTTCGTGCGGGCTTCCGCTCGAGCGAGAGGCCCCGCGGCATGTTAATGTTGGGCCCACTAGTGCCCACGGGGAGGTGAAGGTATGAAACTCGATTATTCCAAGCCCGAGCTGACAAGGCTCGGCACCATTGGCGAGCTGACCGGCCAGACCAGTAGCGGTGGCTATACAGACGCCACTCTCGGTCAGCATGTGACCATCGCTCATCACCAGACCAGTGTGAGCTGACAAGGACTGGCACGGTTGACGAGTAGGCGATCGAGACGCCTCGTCTACTCGTTTTGATGATTGGTGCCGTACCCCATCGCCGGCAGGTCCTTTGCGGTCTGCCGGCGATGGCGCGGAGGGGGGCTGTGACGGGCTTGCTGTTCCAGGCTCATGCCAAAGAGGGCACATGACGAGCAGCTTGCTGCAGCCGGCCCAGGGACGGGTAGGCACACACGGGTTCTATCGCGTGTCGGAGTGGGAATTGGTCACCGGATGGGTTGGCGGGTTCGACCCACCACCTCCGCGGACCGACACCAGTGGCAAAGCGGCCAGGCGGGTATTGGAAGACCTGCTGGTCGACGCATTGTTACGCTCACCGTGCTTAGTGGAGTTCTCAGGTGGACGGGACTCGTCCGCCTTGCTCTGCGTGGCCGTGCACGTGGCTCGCCGGGAGGGCTTGCCCGAGCCCGTGGCCGCCACGCATGATTTCACCGGCCAGGGGCCTGCAGACGAGAGCGGGTGGCAGGAGAGCGTTGTTCGTCACTTGGGCCTAAAGGACTGGTACCGGACCAGTGACCTCGAGGCCTTCGACCTTTTGGGCCCAAATGCACAGGCCGGCCTGCGCCGGTACGGGCTGCTGTGGCCGGCTCTGGTCCACCGCCACGCGCCGTTCGCGATGCTGGCTGCGGGCGGGGGCAGCATCGTCCTTGGCGAAGGGGGCGATGAGGTTCTAGGTATGCAGCGGCTTACCAGGGGCATTTGGCCTCTGCGCCGGCGTCCCTGGACGGGAGCCTCGGTCCGGCGCGCGGCCGGGGAGCTTGCCCCTGTGGCACTGCGTCGGGTGGTCCTGGAGCGGAGAAGAAGGTCACAGGGCAGTCTCCACCCCTGGCTACCAGTCGCGGTACAGGACCTCGCGCTAAGCCTGGTGGCCAGGGATTACGCTGGCGAGCCCCTGCGCTGGGACCGTGCGGTTCGCTGGCACCTCGGCTGCCGAGCGTCGAAGACGGCCATGCACAACCTCGCCCGCGTACTGGCCGCCTCTGATGTGAGCCTGCACACGCCACTCATACACCCGAAGTTCGTGGACGCCCTCTCCGTCCAGGGTGGCCCGTGGGGCATGGGCACCCGCACCGAGGTCATGCGGCGTCTGTTCGGCGACGTCGTGCCCGATGAGATCTGCCGGCGGACCAGCAAGGCGCACTTCGGGGCGGTCGCCGTCGGCCCTGCGTCGCGGGCCTTTCTGGAGGGCTGGTCCGGGGAGGGCCTGGGCTCGGACCTGGTCGACGTCGACGAGTTCCGCCGGTCCTGCGTTCAGGAGCTACCTTCCCCTGGGGCGTTCATGCTCCTGCAATCAGCGTGGCTGGCGACCAATCGCCGCCCGGTTCAAGGTAGCCCAACCCGGCCATGACAGGGCCGTGGTGTTCGACCAACTGCTCGGCCAAGGGTACGGGGAGCTCCTCCTGCCAGGCACCGACTTGGCCTCGTCGGAAGAAGTAGGTGCCCTCGGCCGTGCGCTCGCGAAAACCTGACTCCTCCTCCTGTCTGCGCAGGCGCTGCCAGCTGCAGCGCTCGACGGCCAGGGCCACGTCCTCCTGGCTCGCCCGCAGCCCGGCAGCGGCTAAGGCTCTACGGAAGGTCTCCACCGGCCGGGCCACGCAGTCCTCGTAACGCACTACATGGACCGGTAACCACTCCTGCTTTGTCCAGCTCAGCACGTGCTCCGACCACGTCCCGAAGCGCTGTGGCAATTGAGGGCCGAGGACCTGGGAGCCTGTGGACACGGTCCAGTCCGGGTCGCACATGGCTCGGACAGCCCAGGACATTGTCTGGCCAGCGTGATGAGCCAAAGACACCGCCACGTCGCGGGGATCCCTGACGACGTAGAGGGCGATGCGTGCCGTGCTGGTTCCGATCACAGGTTCGCCCGTCGGGCCGAGCGAGAAAGCATCGTGGGCCTTGCGCCAGATGTCCGTTCCTGCTCGCTCCGCTAGGACTGCGTCGGCCCAGGGACGGAGCAGGTCGAGTTCCTCGCGGGTCATGTCCGAGCTGCGGAGGCCCAGGTTCACATCGAAGGCCCAACGCGCAGCGGCGATGTGATTGTGGCCTAGGTCGTTTATGTCCGGCTCTGAGCCTGTCACCACGGCCTCGTGGACGGCTCGCAACCAGGTGTTGCCCGATTTTGGGTAGGACGCCAGCCATACCGTGCGCGCCATCAGACTGCCAGCTCCTCGGCCCGCTCGGCCAAGGGGGGCAGCGTCAGCCCGATGCTCCCCGTAGACCGCAGCAACCGGAACATCGGCGCGCTGCCGATGGTGACTGCCCAGTTGAACTGTTCGGCCTGCAGGCCGAGAGCTGCCACAACCTCGGCGTGCCACTGGTGGCCCACGAGGGTAGCAACCCTCTGGGACACCGCAGCGAAGGGGTGGCTGGTTGCCTGGTCGGGGTGCTCGCTCTTGTGGTCTACGGCCAGGCTTACCACCCAGCCGAGCCCGATCTCGGCCGGTGTTCCGCCTGGACCCAGTGCGAACAAGCGTGAGCCCACGCCTGGGCGCAGGACCTGACCCTGGTCCAAGTCCAGGCCCAGGTGTGCGGCACTGTCGGGCCAAAGGGTGACGCGGGGCTGGCCCGCCTCAGGGAGGGCGCTCACCATGGGAGGGGTGCCGGAGACTACGACCACCCCGTCGGCCAGGAGCCGGTGGCCTCGCAGGGCCAGGCTGGCGACGAGGGTGGACACGCCAAAGGTGCTGCCGCACACGACCAGCGCCCGCCGTCCCACCTCTACCGCCGAGGCCCGGAGGGCGAACCGTCCGCCCAGCGAGGATCGCAGGGCACCTACTGGACCCCGAAGCATGCAGGCGATGTCCTTGTCCGAGGCGCCAGCAGCGGTCTCGACGACGGCCGGCGCGTCAGGTGCCAATAGGAAGCGGCCCACCGGCAGGCGAAAGATAGCCCGTCCTGGCGCTGCCTCTACGAGGTGGCTGCGGTAGACGGCGTCGGGCAGGGCCTCGGGGACCCAGCCGGTCACCCAGTCCGCTTCTGGTCCGCTCACAGCCTCCGCCGCTCCCGGGCCAGGGTGACCGCCTGTTCGAGCAGTGTGACGGCGGTGGCGGCGGTGAATGGCGGCCCCAGGGGGATGTGGGCCATGGCCACGGGGGTGGTCGCGGCGAGGAGCGAGGCGGTCTCGAAGTATGTCCGGGCTAGCGGGGACGACACGAGCCCAGGGATGCGGGCGTTGGCCGCCAGGCGCACGAACGCGGTCAAGGGGTCGACCGGCTCCAGGAAGACGCCGGGGGCTCCCCGGGCCGGCCGGGGTAGGAGGACGACCGAGATCGGCTGGTCCTCACTCGTCGCCAGTGGGGGGGCGATGGCCACGCGGCCATCGGCAGTGGAGCGGGGCTCGGGGAGCGGGGGCGAGAAAAGCTCGGTCACCGGGGTTGCCAGGGGCCGGAGCCGTATCTCATGGGTGACGCCCGTGCTCCAGGCCCCCTCGGCGTCACGGTCCAGGACCAGGACGTCGTCGGCAACGAGCCGGGCACCGGCCGAGCACAACATGGCGGCAACCGTTGACTTCCCTGCCCCGGAGCGCCCCGTGACCGCCACGGTCACCCCGTCGAGGTTGACAGCGCTGGCATGTATTACGGCCCGCCCTCGCAGGGTGTGGACGAGGGCCGTCACCGCTCCGGCCAGGAGCACCTGCAGGAGGCCGTCGCTGCACTCGGGCCCGGGTCGACACGTGACGAGGTGGCCATCGGCGGTCAGCTCGAAGTCGCACAGGCCGTGGAAGCGGAACACGTAGCCCCGTTCCAAAGCGTAGACGGCATAGCCGGGCCCTCGGGGGTGGACGAGCTGGGCAACCAAGGGGCCGGGGGCCTCCTGGGGCACCGGCCGGACTGCGCCTACCCGTACGTGCAAGTCGGCGGGCGTGCCCTCCCGAACGGACCGTCCTATGGGCAGAGGTGACTCAAAGCTGAGGCCATGGTGCCTCCAGCGTGTGGCGTGTGGGGTCGTGGCGGGATAGGCCGAGGGTGGGGCGTGGCCTACCTCCTCGGTGATGGCGACAGTCGGTTTCATCGACCGCCGGGCGGCGTGGCCCCACTGGATGTGCCCGCCTCGGCGCGGAAGACCAAGGCCGTGCGTAACTTCCGCCCACCGCTGGCCGTGCCCCGGCCCACCAGTGCCCACGCCGGCTCTTTGTGCCCGAACTCACCCGAGTACCACCCGAGAACGGGATCGACCTCGCCTCGGGCGAGCTGCCATCGGCACCCTTCGGGTAGAGCCATGGTGGCGTTCCGGTCGGAGCCCTCATCGTCGCGCCAGCTGAGACGGGCCTGGTCACCGTCGAGAGCGACTTCCACCCTGGGCCCGAAGTGGAACTGCAGGGCAAAGTCGACAGCGCCCTCCACCACGACCTCGTCCAGCAGCTCCAGCTCGCGCTCGGCAGGCCGGAGCGTCACCGTGCGCCGGTGCCGGGCAGGGGGGGACAGGACCTCGTAACCGTCGTGCTCGGCCGACCACACCTGCTCGGAGCCCGGGGGCAGCCCGGCGCCGGGGG
>JAKACE010000048.1 GCA_021821705.1 Actinomycetes bacterium
CGCTGCCTCGGGGGCGTCGGAGACCTACACCTACAACCCCACCGGGGACCGCACCGGCGCCACCGGCACCCTGTCGGGTAGCTCCAGCTTCGCCTACGACCAGGCCGACCAGCTCGTATCGGCCAGCACCCCCACCGGGGGTGCCACCTACGCCTACAACGGCGCCGGCCTCCTCACCGGCCGCTCGGAGGGCGGGGCCACGGCCACCTTCACCTGGGACAGCTCCACCGGCCTGCCCCTGCTCGTCGACGACGGGACCAACGACTACCTCTACGGCCCGGGCGGCACCCCTGTAGAGCAAGCCGCCATCGCCACCGGCACCCCCGAGTACTACTTCAGTGACGCCCAGGGCTCGACCAGGGCGCTCATCGGGGCCAACGGGGCGCTCGCCGCCAGCTATACCTACGACCCCTACGGCAACCTCAGCTCCTCGAGCGGCGTGCCTTCGCTCACCCAACTGCGCTACGACGGCCAGTACGCCGACCCGGCCAGCGGGTCCTACTACCTGAGAGCCAGGTGGTACGACCCGGCCACCGACCAGTTCTCGAGCGTGGACCCTCTCGTGTCCCAGACGGCCCAGCCCTACGAGTACGCGGGGGACAACCCCGTCTACGGTTCGGACCCGAGCGGGCAGGAGCCGGTGCCTGGACCCCCGCAAGTGTGCAACACCTACCAAGGTCGGGTCGGTTTCATCTGCATTCCGACGCCTGTAGCTTTCAGCAGTGCTGTTGCGGCTGAGGATTCTGTCCCGCTGCTTTACGGCGCGAACCCAAACAACGGACCAGCCCTGGGTGACCCGTTCGCGGGCGTGCGCTTTCATACACCCTGGGGTATTCGGATCCCCGACGGCTATAACTCTAATACCGGGCTAGGGGTGGAAGTCAAGATCGGCAGGCCTGGACTGAGCAGGTTCGTTGCAACCCAAGTGAACAAGGATGCCTACCTGTTAACGAATAGCTGCAATGGCGCTATTTCGGGCAACCCCTTTTGTCAGGATGTATGGTCCTTCTGGCCTTCCCAAAATAACAACTCTCCGTACCCTCAAGGACCCTCCGGTCCTCTTGTCGAAAGACTTCTCGCAGCACATATTCAAGTTAGCATCAACTACTTCTTGCCCGTTGACCCTAGTGCCCCCGACCCTGCCTATTCATTCAATCCAAATTGGGGACAAATACTCAATGTCGCGACCTCGGCCGGCCTGGGTGTGGTAGTGGGCGGCATCGGTTGGTGGATACTCGGCGATCTGGCGCCCGCGCTTATCGCCGGCCCGCTCGGCAACTCCTGTTCATAGGACCGAGCAAGCCCCGTGACTGAGCTCTTGGAGCTGCCTGTCTTGGATGGTTCCAGGCACGTCGTGTACCCGCTGCTGGAGCTGCCCGTCCCTGGTGAGCGCGTGCGCTCGAGCAGGCTCGGCGCGGAGGAGGCAGGAGCCTATCGTGAGTGGCTCGTGGCCACCGAGCGGGGACGGTACCTGAGCGTCATGGCGGTCTTCGGGGCGGCCGGGTTGAGGTGGGGGCCCGACAGTCCCGGCGAGCTCGTTGACCTCGACGCCCTCGCCGAGTTCATGGAGGCCTGGTTCCCTCTTGTCATGGGGCCCCATATGGTTGTCAGCCGCACGCTCCCCTGGAACCCACCAGTCTGTTTGGTGACCTCGGAAGCAGGTCTGCGCTTGCAGGCGAGCATCTGCCACGACATCGCCTTTGCGTTGTCGGCCCATATAAGGCGCGCTATCCCAGGGCTCAACTGGGTGGTGTGGAGCGGCCGCGGTACGAGAGGTACCTTGCGCAACGTGACCATCACGTCTTCTACCAAGAAGAGCCCCGTGGACTTCTCGATGCAGTTCCTGATGGGTTGCCTGAGCCGTTACGCAGAGGGGACCGACCCGTCGTCCGGCGCCCGAGCCTCCGTGTTCAGCCCGACTGAGTGGCGGGCCCGCCTGCGGCACTTTGTGACGGAGTCCGTGGAGGCCCCAGGGCCTGTCAAGCCAGCACTGCCCGTCCCAGCACTGCACATCGGGGAGCGCTTCGGCCCGCTACTTGGCGAGGGGGGGCAGCAAGAGGCCTCCCCGGAGATCGTTACCGCCCTGGCCACCTATCGAGAGCTGGGCTTTTTCGCCAATAGTGGCTCGAGGGAGCCTCATCGCCTGGCCGCTCTCCTGCAGGCGACATGGGAAGCTTCTGAGGGGGTACCAATGCCTACCCTCAGCCCGGACCTCGATGCTGCACTTCTCGAGCTCGACTACGAGCGCACCGTCGGTTTCGATGTCGAGGCAGACGTGTTCGGGGGCAACCGGGTCTACGAAGCCATCGCCCTGGCCGTGGCGACCATCGCCGGTGCGGACGGGCCGGGGCTGGAGGTGCACGAGGAGTGGCCAGGCGACGGCACGGTGGTCCTAACTATCTCGGCACCGAGCGGGCCCCACCGTGGGCAGTTCGACTACGTCGGCGATTACGTGCACCCGGGCATCCTCGAGCTCCTGAACGCGGCCTTTGCTACCAGCGAGGGCCGGTTGTGGTACTACGACCCCGGTGCTCAGTACATCATGGTCGTCCGAGCGAGCGAGAAAGAGCGGCAAGCCCTTCGTCAACGGCGTGGTGTCGCCCTGGAACCGGTGGCTCCCGCGTGGTGGCTTGAAGTAGTGGCCGACGACTAAGAAGAGAGCCCTTCTTAGCCTCGATTATTCGCTGGCAGCTGCGAAGACCCGCCAAAGGCCCCAAAATGGCCCCGTCGCACCTCGGAGCGACGGTCAGCGGTTGGCGGGACCGACTTCTGGCTCTGTCGGAAGGCCTCTATAGGCCGTGGGCGGCCCATAGAGGCCTGGAAAGTCGTTGCGTAGGCGTGAACAGCCGGTGCGCAGGCGCGTCAAAGCAGGCGGCGGGACGCGACCGTGACGAGCGGGCCGGCGCGGGCCCGGCTCAGGTGGTGAAACAGACGCCGCCGAGACGCGCGAACGCCTTGGCGAGCTGGTCTGCCCAGGGCCAGGCGGCATCGAGGCGCAAGAAGGCCCGCCTCCCGGTGCGCACGAGGCGCCCGGCGACGTGCAAGGCGCAGTAACGCAGGCGCTTGGGCAGGCAGGTGGCGAGGTCGTCTTGGAAGCACAAGCCTTGTGCCCCCGCCAGGAGGTCCTGGGCAATGAGCACGACGAGCAGCCAGGCAGAGTTGAAGGCGAAGCGCTGGCCGTGACCTGGGCTACCCACGGAGAACCCGGAAGCGCCCTAATAAGAGCCTGCCTTCCCCAGTGACTCATTCGTGTCCTGACTCGTCCTGGCCGTCACCATCACAACCACAATGGGAAAGCTTCCAATAGGGCCTGGACACATAGGAGCCTCCTTACACCGTCTGTGCAGCGCTGCCGAGCCCAGGTGCATCCATAGTCAATGGTCCGCTCAGAGCAGCCCGGGCAAGTGCACCCGTGAGAAGGCGGCACCCCGCGCGAGCAGGGGCGGCGCGCCAAACAAGCCGGCAACAAGGCCGGTGCCGACGTCGTCCCCGGCGTCGGCAGCACCCTGGTGGGTTGCCGACCGACCGCGGTGGGCGTACCCTCGGCTTCAGCCCTCGTCCCGAAGGAAAAGCGCGACGACGTGGCTCAGGGAACGCTCACCCCCTGCAGCACGACAGGCCCAAGGGTCGGGTTGAGCTCCTTCTGCACGTCCACGCCGACCGGCGGGATGGTGTCCAGGACGTACGGCAACGAGGCCGGATCGAGGTTGCATATCGGGTTAGCCGCCGCTATCGCTGCCTGCGTGCACTCGCCGAAGTTGTAGGGCTGCGCCGTCGACTGGAACGTCCGGGCATCGTAGTAGCCGTAGCCGTCCTGCCCCGTCACCGTCAGGGTGAACGCCCAACCGCTCCACGACCCGCCGGCGGCAGGAGCGCCCAAAGCGGACGCCGGGACGGTTATAGATACCACCCCAGGCGTATAGCCGTTGGGTTGCTGGCTCAGCTGCGCTACCGAGATCTGCGGAACACCCAGGCTGGACGAGTTACCCAGGCCGGATGTGGGGCTGTCCGGCGTGACCCATTGGTCGGTGCCGAACCCGTCCACTTCTATGAGCTGGTTCCACGCATCAGCAGGCGCGATGGAGTAGTTCCAGGGGTTTGCGGCCGCTGCCGATTGTACCTGGTTGGTCTTGGGGGAATGGATGTACAGGTCGAACAGTTGGGCACCGTCGGGCGAGCCGAAGGTGTTGACCAGGTTTGCCACGCCGAGCTGGAAAGTGACGGTGGGACCGGAGTCGATGACGGTAAGTCCGCTCAGCTCGAAGCTGCCAGGCGGGAACGTCGGGCTCCCGTCGCCGTTGGTCGCCGTTGGATAGGCGTACGTGCCCGGGCCGTAACCACCGTCGGCGGGACCGGTGGCGTCGAGGACCACCGTGCCTGGCACCATGAGGTTGTCGACGCTGAAGAGGGCTTCATTGGTGCCACCGGACATCCCAGCGGCGATGGTGGCCACCTCGACGTTGTCGGTGCCCGGCTCCAACACCACCGCCGCCGTCGCCATCCCCGTACTGTCGGCCACGACGGTGGTGACCGTGGTGGTGGGTGCGCTGGTCCCGAGGGCGCTACCGGTGACCGCCATTTCGACGGTCGCCCCCGGGAGGGTCGTGGCTGTCACGGTCAAGGTGGCCTGGCCGTTCACGACCGTCACCCCTGGAGTGCTGGCGTCCACGGAGACGCTTGGCCTCTTCATGTTGGCGGGGACGTTGCCACCGGCGACGACTAGCGGGGCGCTGACCCGCAACGGCACCGTGGCGGGTGCAGTGGGCAGGTAGCGCTCGGCCACGATGCTCGGCTGCTCGAGCAGCGAGTTGCTGGCGGCGTCCCTGATAAGGCGCACAAGCTGGGCCTGCGCCCACGTCAGCGGAGCCGCCGAGCCATCTGCCTGGCCATCGGTGAAGCCTATGGACGCCGTCGTCGGGTCGGAGCCGTAGGGCGAGGCGGGGACGTCGGGGTAGTTCCAGACCTGTTCGGGGACGAGGCCCACGCCGGATGCCGACCGGAGCATGAACGACAGGTCCGACTGCAGGGCGACCGAATTACCGGCCAGGATCTGGTACTCCCCGTTTTCGCCGGACAGGACCGGCCACGGGTGCCCGGTGCCCGTGGACGTCGGCGCCCATGGTGCTCCGGTCGGGCTGCAGTTGCTCACCTGCCCCTGCTCGCAGTCGCCGTAGCCGTCGCCGTTGTAGCGCAGGACGCCGGTGCCCGACGTAGTGGGGACATCGATCGCTTTGGCCGCCACTGCCAGGGAGTTTGTGATGGCTGGGTCGCTGGCGGACAGTGCCGCGAGGCGGGTCAGCTCCAAGAAGCCCTGGTCCATGACACTGCGCTGGTCGGCTTGGGTGGGGTTCCCGTTGCCCAGGGAGTAGTAGTAGGCCTGGTTGGGATCCCCCGTCTTGTCCACCCGGATGAAGTACGGCTGTTCCGACAACGGCCCCTTGGTCGTCACCGTTGTCAAGAGGATGAGACGCCGGAAGTTGTCCGCTGTGGCCAGGAACAGTCTCGAGGACGCCGCGTCCCCCTGTACGCGCGCTATCTCCCCGGCAGCTACCAGGCCGGCCACCTCGTCCGCCATGGTGGACGGCGAATAGCCGTTCTGTTCCTCCCACCGCTCGACG
Source organism: Actinomycetes bacterium (assembly GCA_021821705.1). Taxonomy (GTDB): domain Bacteria; phylum Actinomycetota; class Acidimicrobiia; order Acidimicrobiales; family Palsa-688; genus JAJZMF01. The sequence goes on from JAKACE010000048.1 coordinate 5,619, forward strand.
CTGGAAGCTGTTTCGGGGCCGTTGGCCACCAGGAAGTCGGCCGCCGGCTTTATGTGGTCCTGGTACAGCTGCGAGTCACCGGCTAAACCCGCCTGCCAGGCGGCGAGGATGGGCTCGGCCGTCTCGTCGAGTTGTAGACCCCCGGTGTCCGGCGCCGCCTGCCCGTTGAGCAGCCCGTTGCGGGGGAACGACCCGTCCGCCCGCTGCATGTCGTCGAACCAGTACTCGACCATCTGGCGGGCGGTGGAAAGGTCCCCGTCCACCAGGAACCCGGTGAAGGTCTCGTAGGCGTCGCGCGGGAAGACCTCCCGGTACGAACCGAAATAGGGCGCCAAGTCGTCGTTCGTGGTGTAGTTGCCCGCCGGTACCGACTGGCCCCACGGGCTGCCCAGAGATGCAGCTGTGGCTCCGATGAAGGTCTTGTCCTCGCTGGCCTTTAGGACATTGGCTGACAGCCAGTAGGCGCCGGCCAGGTTGGTGGCCGATAAGGGCCCAGCCGGCTGAAGGGGGTGCGCCGTGGGGCCGGGCCCGCACAGGTGCCCGTCGTAGGCCAACCACTGGGCCTGGTACAGACCGTAGGTGAGGGCGAACGGGAGCGCGGACGACGATAGGGCGGACTGGACAGCGCTCTGCTCGTCCTGTCCGAAGCCCAACGACACTGTCTGGGAGCTCACCGAACCCGGCGCCGGCGGTGCCGCCACGTCGGCTGCCGAAGCGACGGCGGCGGCGATCCCCATGGGCGTCAGGCTCGCCACCGCGAGGTTGGGCGCGAGCCCAGGTCCCGGAGACGACGGCCCGCAAGCGCCAGGGCTGCCGGACGGGCCGGTCGTGGAGCCGTATGCCCCGAGGTCGCCGGGGATGCGGCCAGGTGCCTGCGGCCCAGGTCCGGCGGGGGACGAGGGGTGTGCCGGCATCGAGAGCTCGACTGTCTGGACGACGTTGCCGTTGTCGGCGTCCGGTGCAGTGCTGGTCAGGGAGCCGGAGCCATCGAGCTCGTTGAGGCCGTCACTGGCCGTACCGGCGAAGCCGGTTTCTACCGCAGCGAACGGCCGGCTCGCGGCCAGGGCGGCGTAGATCGGCGTGGCGTAGGTGCGGTTGGTGGCGTCGGTGAACGAGTTGGTGGAGTACGACAGAGGGACCGGCCCGTCCGGGGTCTGTACCACCGTGGCCGATTCGGCGCCGGCGTTGTCGGCGCCCCCGCCTCCATGGCCGTTGAGCAGAGGGTTGAACCGCAGGTAGACGTGCAGCCCGCTCGGCGCTCCCGGCAAGGTGACCAGGCTGACCTGCATGACGACCGCCTCGGTGAGGGGGTTGGTCACGAAGTCGCTGACAACGGCGAAGTGCCGGGCACTGTCGAGGGCCACTACCCGGCACGCCATGCCGGTCGTGCCCAGTTCGGTCACCGTGTAGGTCATGTCCCGGGGCTGCAGAGCCGTGAAGCCGGGCCCGGTGACGATCGGGTCCAGGCTCTTGACGTCGGTGTTGTCGATGGTAGGCGCGTAGGTATCGGAGAGGTGGCCGTCGGCGACGGTGTACCACACCTTGGACGCCGTGTCCGCCGCCGTGCCAACGCAGTCCTTGCGCCCCTGGTCGTAGTATGACAGCGCCCCTGGTGCGCCGGCCGCCTGCGCCCCCGGAGTGCCGATGGCCATGTCGAAGACGTGCAGCGAAGGCTCCTCGTAGCCGACCGAGGCACCGACCGTGGGCAGAGTCACCGAGACCACCGGCTTGTCAGGGTTGATGGGGATCGCCGCGTAGGAGAGGTGGACGGGGATCGTGCCCCCAGGGTCCCAGCCACCGGTGGTGGCCAGGAAGTCGGTGCCTGTCGTCGGGGCCTGGTCGACCCAGTCAGCGAAGGTCGCGTACGCAGTGGTGGTCGTACCGTCGGCGTAGGTCACCGTGAACGTGCCGCCGACCGGGCCGTAGGCGGACGCTCCCACGATCCCCAGGACGGAGCCCTGCCCCGTGAACCCCACCGCCTGGCCGTCGGCCATGACGTTGTCGGGCTGGCCCGGAGCCACGTCGGGCCAGGTGAGCGACAGCCCGTCGTGCAATAGCGAACCCCCGGGCACCACAGCGTCCTCTGCCAGCGCGCTGGAGGAGAAGCTGTCGCCGATGCCGTCGAAGTTGCCCGCCGCCGGGGCGGACGGCGCAGTTATCCCTACGTTGTCGAACGCCTGGGCCAGCGGCACCACCGTTGCGGCCGCCACAGCCGGGCCCAGCGCACTGGTAGGGCCTGCGGCCAGGGCAGCCAGGACTGCGAGTTTGGACCAGCGCCGCCGACGCTGGCCAAGCGGAAGAACCTTCATAGCCTTCACCCCCAAAACGGGCGGCGGCCTGAGCCGCCGCACGAGCCGTCGGGCTACGACGGCCTTACCGGACCATAGCGCCCGGTGGAGCGGTTTGCTCACCCCGATGTGCGCCGTCCCAGGGGGGCGCCCTCAGTGAGCTAAAACAGAGCTAAAACCGGGGATGCCGACTGCAACCCGGCGCCCTCGGCCGCCTGCTGGCCTCCTCGCCTTGGCTGCATAGCAACGCGGAGCTGTGCTCCGCGGCTGAGCGGGTGCGCCAGTGCCGTACGCTAGCGCCGACGGGCCCCGGCGGCGTCGTTGCCTGCCACAAGTACATCGGGTCGCACTGAGTGCCGCTCTCTGCGCTCAGCGTTCGCCCACCGTGCCCTCGAACTACGCCGTCGCCTGTGGCCCTGGCGGTGGTAGCATCCCCGCGGACGAAAGGGGCCTCCAAATGGCCGATAAGTCCCCCCGTAAGGTTGCAAGCAAGAAGTCGGGCAAGACTCTCAAAGAGAAGCGCCTGGAAAAGAAGGAGAAGCAGCACAAGCCGGGTCAGGGCCTCAACGTCAAGTAGCTGGCGAGGGGCTCCCTGAGGCTCGGGGGCCCGGTCGCTCGTGGACGGGGCCCCGGTGGCGGGCACCGGTGCCGTACGGCTTGGGTGGGGCGGCGGCGCCGATGCCCGAGCAACTGGCCAGCGTTGGTCGTGGCTGTCACCGCCGGCTACCGGCTTGTCGGCTTTCAGCTGCACAAGGGCCTGGGCTGTCCTGTGGCCTTGGCGTTGCGGGACGCCGGCCGGTTCCCGCTCGAGCACTTTCCGGTCTGCGGGAAATCGGCGACCTTTCGGTTCATCGGAGCAGGCCTGAGGGGGGCCGAGCCCGGTCGGCGGTAAAGGTTGGGTTAAGGAGGGGCCGGGCACCTCCCGGCTGGCGGCAACGAGCCGACAGCACTAGCTAGTGGCACCTGAGCCCTGGTACACCCAACCGCCAGCCCCTGCTCCGGGCCCG
>JAKACE010000049.1 GCA_021821705.1 Actinomycetes bacterium
TGTTCTGGGGTAGGAGGGTGGCACCCACCGTCGACCCCCAGGTACCCGTCTGGGACTGTGATGGGCTGGGGCCGAGGCCCTTGGAGAACACCTGCTGGTAGAAATTGAAGGCGTCCTTCAGCCCCGGGTCGTTCACCACCCACTTGTTGTCGGCGTAGTCGTAGAGCGAGTAGCCGGTCCCGTACAGCAGCATCTCGAAGCCCTGCATGGTCGAGGCCTCACCGGTGGGCACGCCACCGTAGATGTTGAACGGGGTCACCGACGGCAGCTTCTTGTGGATGGTCTCCAGGGTGGACAGCAGCTGTGCCCAGGTCTTGGGGTGCCAGGGCAACGCAATGCCGGCCTGGCGGAACAGGTCCTTGTTGTACCAGAGGAACCGGTCGTCGGTCGCGTACGGCACACCCCAGACCTGGCCGGCGTACGTGGTCACGTTCTTCATGGCCCCCTTGAAGTACTTCCAGTCGGGCCAGCTGTTCACGAACTTTGTCAGCGGCAACAGGTAACCGGCCGACTCGTCGGCCGAGACCAGGAACGTGTCCTCCATGACGATGTCGGGTGCAGTCGAGGCCGAGCTCATCAGCAGGTCGATCTTGGTGTAGTAGTCGTTCTCCGATGCGTTGATGGGCACTGCGTCGACCTTGACGCCCGGGTGCTGCTTCTCGAAGGTGGGGATTATCGACCCCAGCCACTCGCCCATGGCGTTGGGGACCCCGGGTGCCGGCTGGTACTCGTAGTCGATCTTCAGGGTGACCTGACCGCTGTCGGGCGACGAGGCAGCCTTCACGGACTTGCCCGAGGCGGCGGTCGTACCGGCGGCTGAGGGGTTGTGGTTTGGCCCTGCGCTGCCGCAGGCTGCCAGCGAAGTGGCCAGGACTCCGGCCACGACGGAGCTGCCGAGGAACTTGTGGTGGGCAGCCCGGTTGGTCTTCATGGTCTTGCTTCCTCCTGTGGGGTTGGTCCTCCTGGGTTGGGTGTGTCCTGTCGGTCGGTAGGCCGCAGCCGCCCGCGGCTCAGCCCTTCATGGCGCCGGTGGAGAAGGAACCTCCGAAACGGCCGCCGGTGAAGAGATAGAGGATGGCGGGCGGGATGCTGTAGAGGATCGAGAAGGCAGCCAGGTGCCCGTAGTCGACGGTGCCGTAGCTGCCGAAGAACTGGTAGATGGTCACTGCTATGGGCAACTTGTCCGCCGAGCTGAGCAGGATGAACGGCACGTAGAAATTGGCCCAACCGGCAATGAAGTTGAGCAGGAAGGCGACCAGCAGCCCGGTGCTCATCAGCGGCAGGACGACCCGCACGTAGCCCTGGAGCCGGCTGGCGCCGTCCACCCAGGTCGACTCCTCCAGGGCCGGGTCGACGTTGTCGAGGAAGGTCTTGACCAGCCAGATGCTGATAGGCGTGGCGAAGGCGGCCATGAGCAGCACGACTGGCAGGAGCGAGTCCAGCCAGCCGAACTCCCTGAAGAACTCGAAGAGCGGCACGATGAGGGCCGTCACCGGCACCCCGGTGACAAAGAGGACGCCGAGCAGGAAGCCCACCCTGCCCCGGAAGCGGAACCGCGACAGGGGGTAGGCGGCCATGGCAGCCAGGACCAACGCTATGGCGGCGCTGCCGGCGCTCAGGATGAAGCCGTTGAGGGCGGCCTGGCCGAAACCGGCGCCCGAGAGCACCGAGCCGAAATTGGACAGCGTGAGGTGGGACGGGGCTTGGAAATTGATGGAGGCGTTGGCTGTGAACGCGCTCGAGACCAGGAGGAACAGCGGCAGGGCGAAGAAGGCGAACACCACTACGAAGATCACGGCAGTTGGCAGCTTCTTGCGGCCTTGGCGCCACCGCCTGGCCCAGCGCTGGTGCGCTGTGCCCACCGGCCTGCCTGTCGCCGCCGGCGGCCTTACCTCCAGTGCCTGGACGCTCACGGTCATGCCCTCCTGGTCTTGAGGTCGGAGGCCGCCACCTTCATGTAGAAGTAGGCCAGGGCGCAGGCCAGCACCAGCAGCACCAGCGATATGGCCGTACCGAGACCGAGCTCGTAGAAGGAGAACGACTGCTGGTAGGTGTAAACGGGTAGGACGTCGGTGCTGTTGCCCGGGCCGCCGCCGGTGAGCACGAAGATCAGAGTGAAATCGCTGAGTGTCCACAGCGTCGTGAGGGCGAGCACCGTGGCCACCGCCGTGCGCACCAGTGGGAGCTTCACGTAGCGAAGGATGCGCCACTCGCCCGCCCCGTCGAGGCGGGCCGACTCGATCACCTCGGTAGGCACGGCCTGCAATGCTGCGCCGAGCACCAGCACCGAAAAGGCCATGCCCCGCCAGGTGTTGGCCACTATCAGCGAGGGCATGGCGTACTTGAACAGGAACGGCTCGGGGCCGACCCCCACGAAGCCGAGCAGGACGTTGGCCAGCCCGCTCGGCGTCGAAAGGTAGCCGCTCCAGATGAAGGCCACCACGATCTCGGGCACTATCCAGGCCAGGACGACGACCGAGAGCAGCACTGAGCGGGCCATCTTGCCCAGGCGCTCGACGAACACCGCCAGCAGGAAGCCGACGACGACCTGGCCGACTATGGCCGAACCGACCAGGTACTCGAGCGAAGCCTTAAGGCCGTCCCAGAACTGCGAGCTCGAGAAGAGGTCGCCGTAGTTGGACCCCCCCACGAACTGAGGGTGGGCGGCTCCGGGCCCCGTCAGGGCGAAGTTGGTCAGAGATGTGTATATGCCCCGGGCCACGGGGACGCCGAGGAAGAAGGCCATGTACAGGGTCGGGATCCCGAGCATTACCATGACGAGCAAGCGCTGCTTGCGCCGGCGTGCCGCGCTCTGGCCAACCTTGCCGACCTTGCCGTCGAACTTGGCGCTGGCGGCGCCGGCATTGCCACTGGCCCGGCCGGCACCGGCTGCTGCCGGCCGCTGTACCGTGATGCCCCCCATCAGGGCGCGCCCTGTTCACGAGCTGCCATATGGATCCTCCCTTTAGTCCCCCCTCCGCCGGCTGCCCGCCGCACCTGGCCGGGCGCCTTCAGGGTTTTGCCACGCCGGTCCTGGGCGGCCCGGGTGCGGGGACCGGACAGCGCCGGGCAAGGCCGCCGTCGTCAAGGCCCCGGACCGGGCCCGCCCATTATGGCGCTGGAGTGTGGCCACACCGGCGGCGGGCCACGCTCCCCGGCCAAGCCACGCTCCGCTTCTAGCTCAAGTACCCCCCTCAGAGCCTCGCCGTCACCTTGCAGCTCTGAGTTTAGCTAGTGACTACATCAAATGGAAGAAGAAATTAGACGGCCCGGCGAACGGCCGGACGGATGTGGCTTTGCCTGGGCCGCGACGGTCCACCGTCTGCCGGTGCCAGCAGGGCCCCATGGTGGCGCCCGGGCCGGCGTGCCCCGGGCCGGTGGGGATCGGCGGCTCGCCCTCAGGCGCTCTCGTCGACCAGGCGGGCCAGTACCTGGTGGCGCAGCCCACCGGCCGCCGGCCGCTGGTCGAAGGGGGTGGCCAACACGATGGCGGCTGCCCCCTGCGCCCAGCTCGTGTCCTCCCACGAATCGACCTCTACCCGGACGGTGCCAGACCAATCGGGTGCGCACGAACGCAGCTCGGACAGGAAAGCCGGCTCCCAGTAACGCCAATGGGCGGAGCCCTCCCCGGCCACCAGGAGCACCTCGGGGTCGAGCACGGCCAGTGTGGCCGAAACGAAGCGGCCCACGCGTCCGGCGGCGTCGGAGAACACGGCGAGGGCGCCGGCGTCGCCTCTGGCGGCGGCGCGGGCGATGGTCTCCACGCTGCCCCGGGGGCCAATGACCCCTCTGCGCCTGGCCGCTGCCACCAACCCGTCCTGGCCGGCGAAGGCCTCGAGGCACCCGGTGCGCCCGCACCAGCAGAGGGGCCCCCGGGGGTCGACGACGCAGTGGCCGATCTCGCCGGCCCGGCCGTAGGTACCTCTTTGGACCAGGCCCTCGGCCACGTGGGCGAAGCCGATGCCCCGCCCGATCGTCACCAGGGCGAAAGTGCGGTGGGAGCGGCCCAGGCCGTACAGGCTTTCGGCGAACGCCAACGCCTTGACCCCGTTCTCCACCAGGATCGGCACACCCAGCGCCCCTCGCAGGTGGCGCCCCAGGGCCAGTTCGGACCACCCCAGTGCCGGTACTTCGACGTTGCCGAGGTCGGGGCGGTCCACCATGCCGGGGACACACACCCCGACGCCGAGCAGCGGCACCCTGTCCTGGCGGGCGAACGCCTGCAGGCGGGATGCCAGCTGGGCTACAGCCAGGGGAGCCGTGGCGTCGAACGGCTCGATGCCCGAACGCACCACTTCCCCGTCCAGGCGCATGTCCACCATGGTCAGTCGGTCGGCTGCCACCTTGGCCCCGACCGCCCTGCCCGCCCTGCCGACCAGGCCGAGGAGCTGGCCGGGACGGCCCTGGCCGCTGTGATGGGCAGCCCCTTCGGCGTCGAGCGCCTCCACCAGGCCCTGGTCGATGAGGCGCTTGGTGACCAGCCCGACAGCGCCGGGGCTCAGCTCGAGCTGGCGCGCCATCTGGGCGCGAGACATCGGGCCGCGCCGGCCGAGCAGGGCCAGGACCGCTGTACGGGTGGTGTCGGCCCTCGGCAACCTGGCGTTCCCGTCGGTGGTGCTCATCCGGACAGTCACGCTACATCCCGCTGCTGTGGCCCAAGGCGTAAGGACGGGGGCGAGGCTGCCGAAACAGTAACCGTGCACAACAAAGCTCCTAAGCGGCGCGCCGGCGTCGCCCTGGCGGCGACGGCAGCGGTGGTGGCGCTGGTGCTGCCGGCGGCAGTGCCAGGAGCAGCGAGCGTTGCCTCGGCGCAGGGACTGCAGGTAACCCAGGTATGGTCCCAGTTGCTGCCCGATACCGGGCACCCCGTCGGCCTGTCCTCACCGAACGTTGCCACCCTGGACGGGCGGCCGGCGGTGGTGGTCGGGGACCGCTCGGGCCACGTCTACGCGTTTTTCCTGGCCGACGGCTCCGTCGTGCCGGGTTGGCCCTACAGCACGGGAGGCATTCCCGTCGACTCGACCCCGTCGGTGGCCGCCCTGACCCCGGGGAGCACCGACGACACCGTCTTCGTCGGTGTGGGCAACGCCGCCACCCCCCGGCAGGGCGGGTACGTCGCCGTAAACCCGGACGGGACCGAGCGCTGGTCGGTCACGGTCCAAAACCCCCCGAGCGACCCGGCGCCCGCCTACGCGGTCCCGGCATCGCTGGCGGTGGGCGACCTGCAGGGCACCACGGACGTCGTGGCGCCCTCCGCCGGCCAGGAGCTCTACGCCATCGACGCCGCGACGGGCAAGGTCCTGGCCGGCTTCCCCTGGTTCAGCGCCGACAGCGGCTTCGCCACTCCGGCCCTGGCCGATCTCTACGGGGACGGCCGCACCGATATCGTCGCCGGGGGCGACCAGACGGCGGGCATGAGCTACGGCGTCCTCTACACCGGCGGGGGCCATCTGCGGGTACTGGCGCCGACCGGCAACTCGGGCACGGGCAGTCCCACCGGAGGCCTTCAGTGCGAGGCCAACCCCGACTCGGGCGTGGAGTCCTCTCCTGCGGTCGGGGCCTTCCTGGCCGGAGGGGCACAGGGCATCGTCGTGGGGACGGCCAGCGTCAGTTCCTGGCACGGGGCGGCCACCCTGGGCCAGATCCTGGCCTACGACGCCCACTGCGACCCTGTGTGGGAGACGTCGCTCGGGGGCCTGACAGGCTCCAGCCCGGCACTGGCCGACATCACCGGCACCGGGGGGCTCGAGGTCGTGGAGGGCACCAACGACGGCGGAGGAGCAGGCGCCGTGTACGCCCTCGACGCCGCGACCGGGTCGGTCCTTTGGCACCAGGCGACGGGGGAGGTGATGGGTTCGGTGACCACCGCCGACCTCGGCCAGGGCTACCAGGACGTCATCGCGCCCAGCACCCAGGGAGCCGAGGTGCTCGACGGTCGTACCGGCCAGGTCGTCGCCACCATCGAGCACAGCATCGGCCTGCAGAACTCGGTGCTCGTCACCGACGACCCCAACGGCACGGTCGGGCTCACCCTGGCCGGCTACAACGGCCACAACGAGGGCGAGGTCGTCCACTACGAGGTGGCCGGCTCGGACGGGGCCGGCGTCGACGGGCCGGGGGCGTGGCCGCAGTTCCACCACGACCCGCAGCTGACCGGTAACGCCGACCCGGCCGGGGCCGGGGCCGCCAGCACAACCCCGAAAACGGCGCCGCCGCCGTGCCGTCCCCCTGTCGAGGGCCCTTACGGTTACTACGAGACGACCGCGTCAGGCGCCGTCTACGCCTATGGCAACCTGGCCCGTTGCGGGGGCCTGGCCGGCCACAAGCTGGGCTCGCCGGTGGTGGCCATGGCGGCAACGGCCGACGGAGGCGGTTACTGGCTGGCCACCGCCTCGGCGGTGCATGCCTTCGGGGACGCCGGCAGGTTCGCCGGCTCGCCGGCCGACGGCGTCGTGGCCATGGCGGCGACAGCGGACGGGCGCGGCTACTGGCTGGCCTCGCGTTCGGGGCGCATCTGGGCCTACGGCGACGCCCGCCGTTACGGTGGCCACAAGCCCGCAACCCCCGTTGTCGGCATCGCCTCCAGCGCCGACGGCAAGGGTTACTGGACGGTTTCGTCGGCAGGTGTGGTCAGTGGGTTCGGCGACGCCCGGGTGAGCCGGGCCGCATCCGGCCTGGCCGGCACGGTGGGCATCGCAACCGACCGGGCCACGGGCGGATACTGGCTGACAAACGCCACCGGCGCCGTCTACAGCGGGGGTTCGTCCGCTTACGGCTCGGTGCCCGGGCGCGCCGCGGAGCACCCGGTGGTGGGCATCGCCCCGGCCCCCTTCGGTACCGGCTACCGGCTCGTAGACCAGGGCGGCGAGCTGTTCTGCTTCGGCACGGCCACCTGCGTCGGGTCGGCGCTCACGGCCCGCCTGCGCAGCCCTGTCGTGGCGATAGCCGCACCGGCTGGGAGCTGAACAGCCGTCGCGGACTTCGGCATCGGGCATACGAGGCCCGCCGTCGACTTGGTGTTCGGCCCTACTCCCAACCTCGTGCCTTGGCGGAGGTGGCCGGAGTGGAGCCGCCGAAGCCGTCCACCGTCATCGACCGTCTGATGGCCTCGTCGTAGGCCAGCTCGAGGGCGAGCAGAGTGGCCCCCCGGGGCCCGGCATCCCGCCCGAGACGGCTCGGGACAATGCGAAGGTGCCTGGTCGAGAACATTGTCGCCTGGGCATAGACGGCCTCGCGCAGTCCTGCCAACAGCGGCACCCCTAGCGACCCGATGGAACCACCGGTGACCAGCACCGAGGGATTGAAGAAGTTGACGATCCCACCCATGATCTCCCCGAGCGCCCTGCCGGCGTCGCGCACAGCGTTCATGGCCACCACATCGCCGCTCAGCACAAGCTGTGCCACCTCCGTAGCGGTCGCCACCTCGTAACCGTGGGCTCGCAACCGCCGGACAAGGGCCTTGCCACTGGCCAGCACCTCCAGGCAATTGTTACCCCCACACGAGCAAAGCTCGGTGCTCTGGGAACCAGCCACGTGCATGTGCCCGACCTCACCTGCCGTGCCATCGGCACCCCGGAACACCTCTCCGTCGGCGATGATGCCGCAGCCGATGCCGGTGCCGTGTTTGATGAAGAGCAGGTTGTCCACGCCCTCTGGGCGCCACACGGCTCGGTGCTCGCCCAGCGCCATTATGTTGACGTCGTTGTCCACCACTGCTGGAGCGCCCATCCAGTCCGCCATGAGCTCCGGAAGGGTTGCATGGTCCCAACCGGCCATGTTCGGCGGCCCTGTGACCCTGCCCACCCGAAAGTCGACCGGGCCCGGGAAGCCGAGAGCGCACGCTCTGATAGCACCCTTTGAGACGCCAACCCCCTCCAGAGCTGCGGAGACGCTGGCGGCGACCTGGCCGAGGACTTTCCGGGAGCCAGCCGAGATGGTGACCGTCAACTCCGCCCCGGCCACGACCTCCTGAGCAAAAGTGCTGACTCGCCAGCGAGCATGGGTCGACCCGAGCTCCAGGGCCAGCACCATTCCCATATCGGGCGGAAAAGCCAGGCCGGTAGCGCGGCGGCCACCGGTGGACTCGGTCTGACCGGTCTCGACCAGAAGACCGCCGTCGAGCAGCTCCTTGACGCGGGCCGCGACGCTGGAGCGCGGCAGGCCCGATTGGGCGACCAGTTCCGGGCGGGTGGTCTGGCCTGCAGCCGAAACCGTGCGAAGCAGAGCTTTGTACTCAGCAGGTACGACTTTAGCTTCGTCCGGCGGAAGTGGCACGACCGGCGAATCTAGACCTCAGGGAACGGGGCGTCAACAGGTGTGACCGGCCGCCTAGCTGCTCAGGGCCTTTGTGTGAGGGGCTGGGACCGCGCCATGCCGGCCTCACATCATCGGCCCACCGAAGCTGAACTTCTTCAGCCGGGGTCGCCTTGACAGCGAACCTGGCCAAAGATAGATTCGCCAAGGTGCTACTTATGCCGGCCGTGAGCAAAGTTGCTCAGGCGGAGTACAAACTTCTACTGCAGGCGGTACGCTCTGAGGGCTCGCCTACCCGCCCGCAGCTCGCTGCATTGTGCGACCTGCCGCGGTCCAGCGTCTCGCAGCGTGTAAAGGAGCTGGTTCGCAGCGGACTGCTCGTCGACCTCGGCGAAGGGCAGTCGACGGGCGGGCGCCGCGCAGGTCACCTCGGTTTCCCTCAGGACGCCGGCACCGTCCTCGCACTCGAGCTTGGATCCACCCACGCTCGCTGGCGGCTGGCTGACTTTGCTGCGTCGTCTCTGGCCGATGGCGAGCTACCAATTGTCATCTCAGCAGGCGAAAAGGCAGTCCTCGGAATGGTGGAGACCGCCGTGCGCGATGCCCTGCCCGGGCTCGGGCTGACTGTGGACGCCATAACTG
>JAKACE010000050.1 GCA_021821705.1 Actinomycetes bacterium
CATGATCACCCCCGACGTGGTGGCCCCCGGCTCGTGCGTGGTGGGCGGCGGCATCACCTTCGAGGGCCGCAAGCTGCTCTCGGACGTGGACGAGCGCTGCGCCGAGGTGGCGGGCTGGGTGACGCCACGCATCGGGGGTGTGGGCGTGACCACCATCGCCATGCTGCTGCGCAACACGGTGGCTGCTGCCGCAGCACGTGCCTGACCGCCTTATCCTTGGACCGATGGCAAGGGTCACAGACCTGCTGGCGCGGGGCAGGACTTACTCCTTCGAGTTCTTCCCGCCCAAGAACGACACCGAGCAGGCCCGCCTCGTCCAGACCCTGGTCGACCTGCAGCCTCTTGCGCCCTCGTTCGTATCGGTGACCTACCGGGGTGGTCCCTCGTCGCGCCAGCGCACCACCGACCTGGTGGTGTCCATGTTGCGCCTGACCGCCCTCAACCCGATGGCGCACCTCGTGTGCGCCGGCCACAGCCGCCTGGAGCTGGCCGACATCCTGGTGTCGTTCCGCAAGGCCGGGATCGAAAACCTCATGGCCCTCGGCGGTGACCCCGTGCAGGGCCCCGACGGGGAGCAGGTCAACAGCGAGCTGCAGCACGCGTCGGAGCTCGTCGACCTGGCCAGGGCGGTGGGTGGCTTCTGCGTCGGCGTGGCCGCCCACCCTGGCGGCCACCCACGCTCGCGCAGCCTCGCCGCTGACCGGCGCCACCTGGCCCACAAGCTGCGCCATGCCGACTTCGCCGTGACCCAGTTCTTCTTCGAGGCGGCGGACTACCTTGCCCTGGTGGACGACCTTGACAGCCGTGGCCTCGACAAGCCGGTGCTCCCCGGCATCATGCCCGTCCTGTCCCTGGCGTCCGTGCCCAGGATGGCCTCCATGGGTTGCGCCGTGCCGGCCTGGCTCGTCGAGCGCCTCGAGACGGCCGCCCACAGCGGAGGCCCGGAAGAGGTCTCCAGGGTCGGCACCGAGACGGCTACGGAACTGTGCGCCCAACTACTGGAAAAGGGCGCTCCGGGCTTGCATTTCTACACTCTCAACCGTTCGGAGGCCACCAGGCGCATTCACGCCGACCTGGGGCTCTCCGCCCGGTCCTGAGCCTGCCCGCCGAGCTCAGGACAGGCCGAGCGCCTCAGCCTCGAGGGCGGGCACGTCCGGCCGTGACCTGCGGCGCGGCACCGAGCCGGCCCTCACCCACCCGCCGGCGGGCGATCTCCACCGCCTCGGGGTTGGAGTCGACCATCAGGTACCGCCGGCCGAGCCGCTGAGCGGCGACGCCCGTCGTGCCGCTGCCGCAGAAGAAGTCGGCCACCATGTCGCCCGGGTTGCTAGAAGCCACGACGATCCTCTCGAGCAGCTTCAGCGGCTTCTGGGTCGGGTAGCCGGTCCTCTCGGTGCCGCTGGTGGGCACGATCGTCAGCCACCAGGTGTCCGTCGGCAGCTTGCCGAGTGCGGCCTTCTCGGGCCCGACCAGACCGGGGGCCATGTAGGGGATGCGGTCGATATCGGCCGTGTTGAAGGTCCAGCGCTCCGACTTGGCGTACCAAAGGATGTTGTCGTGCTTGCGGGGCCAGCGGTCCCTCGCCCTGCCACCGTAGTCGTAGGCCCAGACGACCTCGTTGAGGAAGCGCTCGGCTCCGAACACCTCGTCCATCACCAAGCGGGCGTAGTGGACTGCGTGGAAGTCCAGGTGCAGGTACAGCGAGCCGCACGGTGCCAGCACCCTGTGCATCTCGCGCAGGCGGACGTAGAGGAACTCCAGGTACTCCTCCAGGGCCAGGTCGTCGTGGTAGCCGCGGTCGGACACGACCTCGTAGCTGTACGTGCGGCCGGCGAAGCCGCGGCGGGTGGCCGTGCCCTTACCGGCCTGGATGGAGCGCAGCCGGCGCAACTGGCCGGTGCCAAAGGGCGGGTCGACGTAGACCAGGTCCACGCTGGCGTCGGGCAAGGACCGCAGGACGTCCAGGTTGTCGCCCAGCAGCACGCCTTGGGGCACCTGTGGCACGCAGGAGGCGCTCACCACCCGAAGATACCGCGCCGGCTGGTGCTCCCCCTGCCGCGCGGGCGTAGGCTAACGGGCCATGGCCGAAAAGATCACAATGGGGCCCGACGGCAGACTTCAGGTGCCCGACGAGCCCATAATCCCCTTCATCGAAGGCGACGGCACCGGCGTCGACATTTGGCCGGCTGCCAGGAGCGTCATGGACGCGGCGGTCGCCAAGCACGGGCGCAGGATCGCCTGGAAAGAGGTCCTGGCCGGTGAGAAGGCGTTCAACGAAACCGGCAGCTGGTTGCCCGACGAGACGCTGAGCACCTTCCGCGAGTACCTCATCGGTATCAAAGGACCTCTGACCACGCCCGTGGGCGGGGGGTTCCGTTCGCTCAACGTGGCCCTGCGCCAGTTGCTCGACCTGTACGTCTGCCTTCGGCCGGTCCGCTGGTTCCAGGGCGTCCCCTCACCGGTCAAGCGGCCGGAGCTTGTGGACATGGTGATCTTCCGGGAGAACACCGAGGACATCTACGCCGGTCTGGAGCTCGAAGAGGGTACGCCCGAAGCCGCGAAGCTGATGCAGTTCCTGCACGAGCAGTTCGGATGGGACATCCGCAGGGACTCAGGGGTGGGCATCAAGCCGATCTCCGAGACGGCCAGCAAGCGCCTGGTCCGGGCGGCGGTGCAGTACGCCGTCGACCACGGGCGCAAATCGGTCACGCTGGTCCACAAGGGCAACATCCAGAAGTTCACCGAGGGCGCTTTCCGCAAGTGGGGCTACGACGTCACGCGCGAGGAGTTCGCCGACGTGGCGGTGGGCTGGGACGACTGCGCAGGCAAGCCCGGCGACAAAGTTCTCGTCAAGGACAACATCGCCGATATCACCCTGCAGCAGGTGCTCACGCGCCCCGAGGACTTCGACGTGATCGCCACCACCAACCTCAACGGCGACTACCTGTCGGATGCCATCGCCGCCCAGGTGGGCGGGATCGGCATCGCCCCGGGCGCCAACATCAACTACGTGACCGGCCACGGCATATTCGAGGCCACCCATGGCACGGCCCCGAAGTACGCCGGCCAGGACAAAGTCAACCCGGGATCGGTCCTGCTCTCCGGGGTGCTCATGCTCGAACACCTGGGCTGGCAGGACGCTGCGGACGACATCGTGGGCGCCATGGAACAGACGATCGCTGACAAGATCGTCACCTATGACTTCGCCCGCCAGATGGAGGGAGCAAAGGAAGTAAAGACATCCGAGTTCGCAAGCGCCATCGTCGAGCGCCTCTGACCTGTTCGAAGGATCCCAAATGACAACCGAGACAAAGACCGTCGCCGTGACCGGTGCCGCCGGCCAGATCGCCTACAGCCTGCTCTTCCGGATAGCAAGTGGGGCCATGCTCGGCCCTGACCAGAAAGTGGCCTTGCGCCTGCTCGAGATCCCTGCCGCCATGAGCTCGCTCCGGGGTGTCGTGATGGAGCTCGACGACTGCGCCTTCCCGCTCCTGGAGTCGGTCGCCGTCAGCGACGACGCTCAGGAGGCGTTCGCTGGCGCCGATGTGGCTCTGCTCGTCGGGGCCCGCCCGCGCAGCAAGGGCATGGAGCGCGCCGACCTGCTCGAGGCCAACGGCGCCATATTCAGCGTCCAGGGCAAGGCCCTGGCGGCCAGCGCCAGCCGGGACGTGAGGGTACTGGTCGTCGGCAACCCGGCCAACACCAACTGCCTGATCGCTGCCCACAATGCGTCCACTGCCCCGGGCCCACTGCGCCCCGAGCAGTTCGCGGCCATGACCCGCCTCGACCACAACCGGGCCATCGCCCAGGTGGCGGCCCGTGCGGGCGTCGCGGTAACGGCTGTCACCAACGTCACCATCTGGGGCAACCATTCTGCCACCCAGTACCCGGACCTGTTCCACGCCAAGGTGGACGGCAAGCCGGCGCTGGACGCGGTAGGCGGGGTCGAATGGGCCAGGGACCACCTGATCCCGACGGTCCAGCAGCGCGGCGCCGCCATCATCGAGGCACGCGGTGCCTCGAGCGCTGCGTCGGCAGCCAACGCCGCCATCGACAGCGTGCGTGACTGGATGCTCGGCACGGCCCAGGGCGACTGGACATCCATGGCCGTCTGGTCGGACGGCTCCTACGGGACGCCGGAAGGGATCTTCTCCTCGCTCCCCGTGACGACGGGCAACGGCGGCTACGAAGTCGTCAAGGGCTTGGACGTCAACGAGTTCTCGCGTGAACGGGTCGACCGCACCAATGCCGAGCTGGTAGACGAGCGCAACAGCGTCGTCAAGCTGGGCTTGCTGGGCTGAGCCATCCGAGCCGGGCGTACCAGCCGAGCCGGGCGTACCGGCCCGGCTGGCGGCCGGCACGCAGGTTGAGCGGCGCTGCGACGGCTCCGAAGATGCCAGAGGTTGCCGGACGCAGCGCCGCTGCCGGCAAAGGGGGCCTGCTGGAGGCCCCTGCTCAGTGTGCCAGGACCGGAGGGCTCACCAGGCCCAGGCGGTGCAGATAAGAGAGCTTGCGCTCGACGGCGGCGCGCCATGCGGCCAGGTCCGTGTCGAAGTGAGCCCTGTCACCCTCCTCGTACGCGTGCTCGAGCTCGTCGAACGCCTCGTCTTCAGCGTCGAGCAGAGCGCGGTACTTGGTGAGGAACTGGTCGTCCACGACGTCGCAGAGCATTGCGCTGCACCTCCGAGTTCGCCTCTAGTTAATCCTAGGGATACCACTATCCCGCCTGGCACGCCCGAGTTGCAACTGTCTCGGGCCGGTTCTTCGCTGGAGTTCAGACGGCCTGGCCGAGCCCCAGGCGGCATGCCTGCCCGAGCGAGAGGTTGGCGCTGAACCTGTCCGCCTTGGAGGCGGCCGAGGCGGTGTCCAGCAATACGGCCCGAGCCCGCGCCCTGGCGGCTGGGCCCAGGGTGGGAGGCGGGCGCACGCCGCCGGCACCAAGCGCTCTCAGGATGTCGGCGTACTCACGCTGGTCGCGGCTCAGCTCTGCGAGTGTCCCCAGCCACTCGTCCACCGGCCCCTGCTGTCCCGCCGCCCAGGCCAGCGCCGCTATTCGCTGGCCGAGCCGGTCCAGGTCCCGCGCCGCTGCCGAGAGCGCCGCGGCGTCGTCGCCGGCCAGGATGGCGCGCCGCACCGAAGGCAACGTGGCAGCGCAGGCTCGCTTGGCCAGGCTGACCGGTTTGGACTGCGCCGGCGCCACGGCGACAGGTACGGGGCGCTTCAGGTCGTACGGGGTGATGAACGCCACACTGGACACGACGACGGCCACCGCCACTACCAGGAGGCTGACCATGGCCAACAGGGGCCTGCGAGCCGGGCCGAGCCTGGCCGGGGGTGCGGCCCGGGGGGGGTGCCATGGACGAGGGTTACCGGTGCCTGGTGCCTTGGGCCACGGGCTGTCGGCCTGTCGGGGGCGCCATGGCAACCAGTCGCGCGACCAGGCGCCGCTCGCCACCGGCTCGCGCAGCTCGTGGGGGTGCGCTGGTCCCTCACAGGAACGGTCGGTGGTCGCGTCCACTTCGAACCGGTCCGTCCCGAGGTACCAGGCTGGGCGCGGCCGGGATGTCTCGGTCCAGTTCCGGCCGTCCCAGTAGCGCAGCGCCCTGGGCCGGTCAGGGTCCCGGTACCAACCCGGTTTGGAAGGCAGGTAGCGGCCCATCGCTCATCGAAAGCTGGTGCCGGAACGGACCGAGGCCGGCATGAGGTCGACCGCACCCAGGCTCCGGCCTGCGCCGTTGAGGGCGGCCACGTCGCCCGAGAGCCGGGCACGCCCGCTCGAAAGGGCATCGACGGGCGTGATGGCCCCTGAAGCTATCCCGGCCAGCGTCCCGTAGTCGCTCTCCAAGCGCACCTGGGCCGACAGGAGCGGCCTTGGCGGGCCCAGTACCGTCCCGTGGCCGTCGTCCACCACGACCTGGTACCGCACCTCACCCTCGGGCGCATCGGGCACCCACACCTCGACGACCAGGGCGTCGGGCCCGCCGGGTGGAGCGACCACTGCCTGGGCCGCGTCCACTTGCTCGAACCATTCGGGCGAAAGGAACCTGGCCACCCTCCAGATCTATCAGTTTGCGAGCGCGGAGGCAGCACCTAAGGCAGAGGTGTACGAGTTGGCCGCAACCGCCCGTCCCTCGGCGTCCACCAGCCGTAGCTGCACCACCACAGCCCCGCAGGCAAGCTCCTTTGCCGCCTGTGCCGCCACCCCTGCCTCCATCCCGGGCCCGCCAGGCAGCCGGAACGTCAGCCGCCCCACATAGGTCACTGCCCGAGCCGCCACCTGCCCGGTGAAGGAGACCTCCCGGCCGCCTCCCGGCCAAGAAACCGAGGCGGTCACGACGGCGCCGTCGACGGCGTGGGCAGTCTCGTTGACGACGTGCAGCGCCAGTTGCACCGACGACCCCGGGCCGTACGCCGGTGCCGGCCATTCGGCGGCTACCAGCACCTGCCCGCACGACGACAGCACCTCGGCCGCAGTAGCAGCGTCGAGCGGGAACGACCGTCCAACCCTCACCAGGAAGCCGCCGGCGGGGTGCATTCGCAACTTACGGGTCTCTTCCAGCCCGCGACGCAACCATCCCGGGCCAGTGCCCTGCATGAGGTCGAACACCGGGAAGCGGGCGGACGCCGGCCAGAGCGAGGCGGAACGGGCCAGGCCGCGGCCCCCGGACCGGCTCGGGCGCGCCGCCGGCGGCACGGTGGGCCGGGAACGGTCCGCACGCTCGAGGGCGCGGTGCACGCTCGTGACAAGAGACCGGGAAAGGCGGCGCCTGGCTCCCACGGCTCGCTTCCAGACGGGCCGTAGCCGCTCCGTCTCGCCCGCCATTGCACCGTCGAGGCAGCTGGCAGGCCCCCAAGCGACGATGCTCGGATGGTGCCCGAGCAGATGGACCAGTTCGCCAGCCTGGCGCACGGCCTGCTGGCGCGAGCGGCGTGACCCCGAGACGAGCGGCAGGTCCTGGAGCACGAGCAACCCGGACCTGTCTGCCGCCTCGTAGAACTCCGGGCCGGCGACGTTGCCTCGCGGCCGCACGGCGTTGAAACCGGCAGCCAGCAGGGCACGGACCTCGCCGGCCTCGTCCCCGCCCAGGAGGCCCACCCCGCCGCCAGGGCCGGCCCCGGCCCCGGGAGCGATCTCGGCCGCCATCAGGAACACCGGCACTGCGTTGACGGACCAGCGCATGTCCTGGGCCCGCACCTGGCGGAGGCCGGTGAGGCGTTCGGCGCGGTCGCTGGCCTCCCCGCCGCAGAGGACCTTTACGGCCACACGGTACAAGGGCTGGTCCCCGGTACCAGCCGGCCACCACAGCTCGGGCTCCTCCACCTCCACCCGCCAGTGCAGACGGTTGAGGCCCGGTGCCAGGGGGTGCGTGCGTCGGGTCGATGCCACCGTTGTGCGGGTACTTTCGAGGGCGATGTCGGTCACCACGTCCGCTGACAGGCTCTGCGAGCAGTCGACGACAGCCGAAACGGCCAGCACCGCTCGCTGGGAGCCTGCGTGCTGGCACGCGAGCCTCAACGAGCGCAGGCGGGCCGGGCCCGTGGAGACAACCTGCACGGGGCCCCATACCCCCGCATGGTTGGCCCCGGCGGAGCCGGTGTCGCCCCACACGCCGCACAGGCCGGCTCCCGCCATGGGGGCCGTGGAGGCGGGGCTGCGCACCTCCATGGCCACGACGTGGTCGATGTCCCTCGTCAGCAGCTCGGTGACCTCGAAGGTGTGCGGGAAGAACCATCCCTCGGCATCGCCGAGGTAGCTGCCGTCCAGCCAGATGTCGGCCTCGTAGAAGACCCGGTCGGCCACCAGCCAGGCCCGCCTTCCCGGTCCCAGCGGCGCCGCCTCGAAGCGCCTCCTGTACAGGACCGGGCCCTCGGACAGCCCGGGACCGGCGGTGGCGCGCCAGCTGCCGGGGATCTCGACCGGGCTCCAAAGAGCGTCGTCGTAGCCGGCCAGCGGCGCCTCACGGCGCAGTTCGTCGTCGGCCTGCGCCGCCACCCAGCGGCCACCCAGGTCGGCCAGCAACGCTGGTGCGCCCCCGGAGGGGCTGCTTGGCGGCATGACAACGATGGGTACAAAGGTAGCTTTTGTAGATGGCCAAGCCCCCCTCCCCCAAGCCCACGACCCTCGCCGAGCTGCGGCTCTCGGGTTGGCGCCCACGCTCGGTAAAAGAGGAGCTCAGATCCAACGCCGCGGCCCGGGTCGCAGCCGGCCGTCCGGTGGTCGAAGGCCTCGTCGGTTACGGGGACAGCGTGCTGCCGGCTGTCGAGAACGCCCTGCTGGCGGGTCACGACATCGTCTTCCTGGGCGAGAGGGGCCAGGGCAAGACGCGCCTCATGCGGGGCCTGGTCGAGCTTCTCGACGAGTGGCTGCCCGTGGTGGCCGGCTCGGAGGTGCTCGACGATCCCTTCGCCCCCATCTCCCGCCACGGCAGGGACATGCTCGAGCGCCACGGGGACGGCTGCCCGGTCGAGTGGGCCCACAGATCCGACCGGTTCTCGGAGAAGCTGGCCACGCCGGACACCTCGATAGCCGACCTGATCGGCGAGGTCGACCCGGTCAAGGTGGCCGAGGGCCGCTACCTGTCTGACGAGCTCACCCTCCACTACGGCCTGGTGCCGAGGACGAACCGCGGCATATTCGCCATAAACGAACTGCCGGATCTGGCCGAACGCATCCAGGTCGGCCTGCTGAACGTGCTCGAGGAACGCGACGTCCAGGTGCGCGGCTACAAGGTCCGCCTGCCGCTCGACGTCATGCTGGTGGCGTCGGCCAACCCCGAGGACTACACGAGCCGGGGCCGGATAATCACCCCGCTGAAGGACCGCTTCGGC
>JAKACE010000051.1 GCA_021821705.1 Actinomycetes bacterium
CATCCTGGCCAAGCAGGGTGCGACCCTGAACTGGGAGCGCTACAAGGACACCAAGGCCTGGGCGCTGGTGCAGGAAGCGGGCAGGACGCCTCTGTCCGACGGCGCCAAGCTCGACAGCATCTACAGCCAGCTCGAGACCCGGTTCCTGCAGAGCCTGCCGCAGATCCCCCTGTGGTACAACGGCGCCTGGTTCCAGGCTCAGAGCTCGGTGTGGGCCGGCTACCCCTCCGCTCTCAACAAGAACGACCAGTACACCCCCGTGATGTGGGGCGGCTGGCTCGGCAACATGACCACGGTCTACGCCCTGGCCCAGATCCAGCGGGCCTAAAGCCCTGGCCTAACAGGCCGAAATAAGCCACGAGGGCTCGACCTCGGGCTGCAAGAATCGACCAACTATCCAGTTGCGGCTGAGCCAGATGGCCCTCCCTCCCCGGACGGGAAGGGAGGGCCTCTGGCCGTCGTGACCGATCCCAAGCGAAGGGTTTGAGAGGGCACTCGGGTGAGGCGCTATTTCTTCAAGAAGATCGTGACCTACATCGTCACTTTCTTCGTGGCTACGACGATCGACTGGGCCATACCGCACCTGATGCCCGGCAACCCCGTCGAGATTTACCTTGGCAGGTTCAATATCTCTTCGAACACCCAGTACCTGGCGTTGCAGAAGACGATCTCCGAAGCCTTCGGTGTGAACGTGCCGTTGTGGAGGCAGTACCTGGACTTCTGGAACGGCGTCCTGCACTGGAACTTCGGCGTCAGCTTCTACGCCACAGCCCCCGTGACCCATGTCATCGCCCAGGCTGTCCCGTACACCTTGGCCCTTCTCATCCCGGCCATCGTGCTCAGCTACGTTCTGGGCAACCGCATCGGGGCCATGGCCGCACGGCGCAAGGTGCTGGACAACGTGGTGCTGCCCATCGGTTACCTCTTCCAGGCTGCCCCCTTCGCCTGGCTGGCACTGGCGCTGTCGTACTTCCTGGCGGTGCGCCTGCGCTGGTTCCCGCCCTCGCTCGGGTCCGACCCCGGCATCGGCGTCGGGTGGAACTGGGCGTTCATCTGGAGCGCCATACGGCACTGGTTCCTGCCGTTCCTCAGCGTGTTCCTGGTCAGCTTCGGCGGGTGGGCGATCGGCATGCGCAACCTGGTCATCTACGAGCTCGAGACGGACTATGCGCGCTACCTGCGCTCGCTCGGTGCCTCCCAGCGCCTGGTACGGCGCTACGCTTACCGCAATGCGGTCCTACCGCAACTCTCCGGCTTGGCCCTGGCGCTGGGCGTGGTCGTGGGTGGCAATATCGTGACCGAGGTCGTCTTCCAGTACCCGGGCCTCGGCCACCTGATCTTCCTGGCCATCAGCGACGAGGACTTCTTCCTCCTCCAGGGCATCTTCCTGTTCATCATCATCGGGGTCCTGGTGGCCAACTTCATCATCGACATCGCCTACGTGCTGATCGACCCCCGCACCAGGCTGAGCATGACCGGAGCGACGGCATGAGCGTCAACACCGAACCCACCGGCCCCGAAGTACCGGTGGTCGCCGGGCCCGCCGGCGAAGCCCAGGCGCCGGCACCGCCCGCCGAGGTGGGCGTGGTACGCCCGGCCCCGGGCGGCGGCAGCGTCGCCTCGGTCATGCAGACCAGGCGCCGCTGGGAGTTCATCTACTTCGCGGTGCGCAACAAGAAGCTCATGATCGGCCTGGGCGTCGAGGCGGTCTTCGTCTTCATCGCCATCTTCGGACCAGCCATCGCCCCCTACGCGAGCAGCAAGACCTTCGGGCCGGGACTGCACCCCTCCCTCAACCACCCGTTCGGCACCACGTACCCCTTTGGCCAGGACGTCTTTTCCCAGTGGTTGGGCGGGGTGCGCGACAGCTACCTGGTGGGCGTGCTCGGGGCGGTGTCCGCCGGCGTCATCGGACTGGCCGTCGGCTTCGCGGCCGGCTGGCGGGGCGGCTGGCTCGACGAGCTGCTCCAGTTGCTGACCAACGTTGTGGTGTGCCTGCCCCAGCTGGTCCTGCTGATCGTCATCACGGCCTACCAGACCAACCGCAGCGCTCTGTTCGAGGGCGTCTTCATCGGCGTGACCGGCTGGCCGTGGGTAGCCAGGGCCGTGCGGGCTCAGACTTTCACCCTGAAGGCGCGGGACTTCGTCGACCTGGCCCGGCTGTCGGGCCGGCGGGCGACGAGCATCGTCCTGAAGGACATCGCCCCCAATATGGCCTCGTACATCTTCTTGGTGTTCGTGTTGCTGTTTGCCAGCTCGATGCTGGTGGCGGTCAACTTCGACTTCCTGGGCCTCGGGCCTACGGGCACCATGTCCATCGGCGACATGATGAACCTCGCCAACCAGTGGAGCGCTTTGCAGTTGCACGTGTGGTGGTGGTTCCTGCCGCCCGGTGCGGCCATGACCCTGATGGTCGTGGCACTGTTGATAACCAACGTTGGCCTCGACGAGGTCTTCAACCCCAAGCTGAGGCAGCAGTGAGCGTCAAGATAGACAACCTCCAGATCTACTACACGACCCTGCGGGGGGAGGTCAAGGCCGTCGACGGGGTGACTTTCTCTATCGGCGACGGCGAGATCATGGGCCTGGCGGGCGAGTCGGGCTGTGGCAAGTCGACGCTCGGTAATGGCCTCATATATCTCGAAGGCCGTATGCGCCACGCCGGTGGCCACGTGACCCTCGACGGCAAGGAGTTGCCGATCGGTGACGCCAAGGCCATGGAGCAGCACCGGCTGCGCTCGGTGTCGATCATCCCCCAGTACGCCATGAGCGCCCTCAACCCCACTCGCAAGATCGGTCGGATGACTGCTGACCTGCTGAAGTCGCGAGGTGTCGACTACAAGTCGGTGCTCGAGGAGTTCCGGCGCCGGGTCGCACTGGTCGGCCTGCCCGCCGACGTCTTGGAGCGCTACCCCTTCGAGCTGTCGGGCGGTATGCGTCAGCGGGCCACCATGGTCATATCGACGCTGCTCAACCCTTCGCTGCTGATCGGAGACGAGGTCACCTCGGCCCTCGACGTATCAACGCAACGGGCGGTGGGGGAGATGTTCATGGAGTTCCGGGACCGGGGTTACGTGAAGAGCACCATCGTCATCACTCACGACCTGTCGATCCTGGCCCAGATCGCCGACACCATCCTCATCATGTACGCCGGGAAGCTGGCCGAGAAGGCCGATGCCCAGACCATCGTCAACAACCCGCTGCACCCTTATACCCAGCAGCTGCTGGCGTCGCTGCCCGAGGTCGGCCTGCGCTACGACGAGGCGCCCCTGGTAGGCATCCCGGGCCGGCCACCGTCGCTGCTCGACCCGCCCAAGGGTTGCCGCTTCCGGGACCGCTGCCCGGTCGCCTTCGAGCAGTGCACAGCCGAGCCGCCCTTCGTCGAGCTCCACCCGGGCCACCAGGTGGCGTGCTGGAAGGCCATACAGGACGCCCAGTCGTTCAACGAGGAGCCGGCGGCGCAGGGGGCAGGCCGATGAGCATGCTCGAGATCGACAAGGTGTCCAAGGTCTACAAGACCGGGACGTTCGGCGGCGACGTGATGCTCGCCCTGCGTGGGGTCAGTTTTGACATCGGCCAGGGTGAGGTGGTCTCGCTCATCGGCCAGAGCGGCAGCGGCAAGTCGACGCTGGGCAAGATCCTGCTCCGCCTGCTCGAGCCGTCAGGCGGCGTGGTCCGCTTCGACGGTCGTGACATAACCAGCTGGAGCAAGCACCAGCGACGTGACTATTACCGCTATGTGCAGGGTGTGTTCCAGGACCCGTTCAGCTCCTACAACCCGCTCTACAAGGCGGACCGTGTCTTCGAGATGGTGCGTGGCGTCTACTACCCCTCGTCGAGCCGTGCCGAGTGGGAGGCCAAGCTGGAGGACGCGCTCGAGTCGGTGTCGCTCAACCCGGCCGATGTCCTCAACAAGTTCCCCCACCAGCTCTCGGGGGGCCAGCAACAGCGCCTCCTCATCGCCCGGGCGCTCCTGCTCGAGGTCAAGCTGCTCATCGCCGACGAGATCATCAGCATGCTGGACGCCTCGACCCGTGTCGACGTGCTCAACCTGCTCGTCGACCTGAAGAAGAAGGGCCTAGGTGTGCTGTTCATCACCCACGACCTCTCCCTCGGCAACTACATAAGCGACCGCACTGTGATCCTGCGCTATGGGGCGACAGTCGAGATGGGCGAGACCCACAAGGTGTTCGGCAACCCCCAGCACCCCTATACCAAGAGCCTGCTCACCGCCGTGCCCCAGCTGCACAAGAAGTGGGAGTCCAACGGCGCGCTGGTAACCACCGGCCCGCTGGCGCGCTCGGGGGCTACGGCCCAGTTCGAGGCCGACCCGATCCTGGCAGAGGCCGACGCTGATCCTCGCCGTTACTCCAGGAGCGCCATCCACCCCCGCCAGCAGGCCAGGGCCGAGGCGTCCGACGGACCGAAGCTCTCGCTCATGGACCGGCGCGACGTCCCCTGGCACCAGCGCTTCGGAGTGCGTGGCCCGGACTACGCGGCGGTGATTGCGGCCAACCCCCCGCCCGTGATGGTGGAGTGCGAGCCTGGGCACTTCGTGGCCCAGAGCGCCTGAAACACCAACGAGCCCTGACTAGCTCTGGCGGCGGGGATCGCCCCGCCCGCTCCCGCTGCCAGAGGCTAGGTCGCGCCTAGGAGCTTGGTAGCCACAGGAAGGCTGTAGGGGTTTTGACGGACCCCCGACGGGCAGTCGATGGTGACGGTGCCGTTGACGCTGAAGTCCTGGTTGTGGCTCTTGGCCCTGGTCGGCAGGTACGCCCGGTACTCCTGTTGGCTGGCGTACCAGTAAAAGGGCGGCTTCAGGTCCACGAAGCCGGGAGGGAAGAAGGTCGTGAGCTGGGTGCCCTCCGGGTTGACGGCGACCTGGCCGGCTACCGGGGTGTTGTCGGTGTAAGTCGACGCCGATATGGCCCAGCCGCTCGGCTCCCAGCCGGCTCCCCGGTCCTCGACCTGCAGGTCGATCGCCCTGGTGGGGGCGCCTGCGTCACTACGGTGGCGGTACAACCAGATCGTCCAGGAGTAGTAGACGCCCTCGGTCGGCGGTGACAGGCGCTTGGCAAAGCGGTACTCGACACCGAGGCCGCCGCGAGTCGGGATGACCGACACCGAGATCATGGCCGGCACGCTGTCGACACGCGGGTCGCCCTGGACAGTTGGGACGTGCTGGGGTTGGGAGCACGTGTCCCCGGCCGTAGCGGCGATCGTCGGGACCGTGCCGAGCGTGCTGCCGGCCCGGGCGCCGGCACTGGTGCCGCTCGGGCCGGTCCCACTGCCTGCGTGACCGATCTGAGTGGTGCCCGCGACGGTACCGCCGGCAGCCAGGAGAGTCGACTGGGTGGTCGTAGCCGGTGCCCCGGACTTGGCGGCACCGGCACCGCCCCCGCACGCGGCACTCGAAAGCGCCACCGCCACCAAGCCGACCGGCCAGAGCTTGCGTCTCAGCAGTGGCCCCGCAGCGGGGGCGTTCCAACGGCTCAATCCAGCCCCCTCAGCCAGGCTCCACGAAACCCGATTGTACCGGCCGCCGGCCGTTCCGGGCCCCCGTCACTTGACCGCCACGCCCATCTCGCCCAGGGCCTTGAGCTCCTTCTTGAGGTCGGCGACCTCGTCGCGAAGGCGCGCCGCGTACTCGAAGCGAAGGTCAGCGGCGGCCTGGTGCATCTCGTCCTCGAGGGCTGCGATCAGGCGGCTCAGGTCGGCCTTGGGCATGTCGGCCAGACCGCGGCGCTCGCGGTCGTGGCGACGGCTACGCCTGTCCGACCCGGGCACCGGTGCCTTGGCTTCGGGCCCGTCTGTCGCCGGCCCCCGGCCCAACATGACCAGGATGTCGCTCACGGCGCGCCGCACGGTGCTGGGGTTGATGCCGTGCTCGGCGTTGTACTCCTGTTGAAGCTGGCGCCGCCGGTGGGTCTCCGAAATGGCCCGCCGCATGGAGTCTGTCATCTGGTCCGCGTACATGATCACGGATCCGTCCACGTTGCGGGCGGCTCGACCGATGGTCTGGACAAGCGAAGTCTCCGAACGCAGGAAACCCTCCTTGTCGGCATCGAGTATCGCGACGAGGGACACCTCGGGCAGGTCCAGGCCCTCGCGCAGGAGGTTTATGCCCACCAACACGTCGAACTCGCCCAGGCGCAGGTCGCGCAAAATCTCGATCCTCTCCAGGGTGTCGATGTTGGAATGCAGGTAGCGGACCCTCAGGCCCTGCTCGAGCAGATAATCCGTCAGGTCCTCGGCCATCTTCTTGGTGAGGGTGGTCACGAGCACGCGCCCATCGGACGCAGTGCGCCTGGCTATCTCGGTCATCAAGTCGTCGATCTGGCCTTTGGTCGGGCGCACCACGACCTCGGGGTCGACGAGGCCCGTCGGCCGGACGATCTGTTCGACCACCTGCTGCGATACCGAGATCTCGTAGGCAGCCGGCGTCGCCGACATGAAGATGCACTGGTTGACCCGCTGCATCATCTCCTCGAAGCGCAGCGGTCGGTTGTCAGCTGCCGACGGCAGGCGGAACCCGTGCTCGATCAGAGTGTCCTTGCGCGACTTGTCACCGTGGTACTGACCGTGCAGCTGGGGTACGGCGACATGGGACTCGTCGACTACGAGCAGGTAGTCCTTCGGGAAGAAGTCGAGCAGGGTATGTGGCGCCTCACCGGCGCGACGGCCGTCGATGTGGCGGCTGTAGTTTTCGATGCCCGAACAGCTGCCAACCTCGGAAAGCATCTCGAGGTCGTACTGAGTCCGCATGCGCAGGCGCTGGGCCTCGAGCAACTTGCCGTTGGCCTCGAAGAACGCCAGCCGCTCCTGCAGCTCCTGCTCGATGCAGCCGATAGCGCAGCGCATGCGCTCGTCGCCGGCCACGTAGTGGGTGGCCGGGAAGACGACCACCTCCTCGAGCTCGCTCAGGACCTCTCCGGTCAGCGGGTCGACGCGAGTGATGCGCTCCACCTCGTCACCGAACAGCTCCACCCTGAGCATGTGCTCCTCGTAGGCGGGATGGAGCTCGATCGTGTCGCCACGCACACGGAACTTGCCCCTGACCAGGTTGGCGTCGTTGCGCTCGTACTGCATGTCGACCAGGCGGCCGAGGACGGCCCGCTGGTCGTACTCGGTGCCGACCCGCAGGGCGAGGATCCGTTGCGAGTACTCCTCGGGCGAGCCCAGGCCGTATATGCATGACACCGAGGCGACGACGATCACGTCCCGGCGGGTGAGCAGGGCAGAGGTGGCCGAGTGCCGCAGGCGGTCGATCTCGTCGTTGATCGAGCTGTCCTTCTCGATATAGGTGTCGCTGGAAGGCAGGTACGCCTCGGGCTGGTAGTAGTCGTAGTAGCTGACGAAGTACTCGACTCGGTTGTCCGGGAACAGCTCGCGCATCTCGTTGGCGAACTGGGCGGCCAGGGACTTGTTCGGCTCGATCACCAGGGTGGGACGCTGCACTTTTTCGATGGTCCAGGCGATGGTGGCGCTCTTGCCGCTGCCTGTTATGCCGAGCAGGGTCTGGAAGCGGTCCCCCCGCTCCACCCCCCTGGCCAGTGCGTCTATCGCAGCAGGCTGGTCGCCGGCCGGCTGCCAGTCGGAGACGACGCGAAAGGGGGGCACACGGCCATGGTACCGGGGGCCTGTGACAGCGCCAGAGGGGCCGGGCTCGTGCCGGTCACGGGCGCAGGCCGGGGGGTGCGCCCGTGGCCTCCGCCTGCAGCTCGGACCAGAGTGCGCCTACCCGGTCCTCGAGGTCGGCGAGGCTGCCTTCGTTCACCAGGACGCGCTCGGCGATCGCCCGACGCTCGGCGTCGGAGGGCTGCGCCGCCGCCCGGGCCTCGGCGTCGCTCCGGCTGAGACCGCGCTCCTCGGCTCGGCGCAGGCGTGTCGGTGCAGCGGCATCGACCAGCACCACCACGTCGAAGCCGTACTGTGCCCGTCGGGCGGCGTCGAGAAGCGGGATCTCGACGACAACGAGCGGCGTGGTGGCAGCGGCCACCAGCGTGGTTACCCGGTCGCGGATCAGCGGGTGGGTGATGGCCTCGAGAGCCCGCCTGTCCTCCTCGCTGGAGAAGGCCAAGCGGGCCAGCGCCTGGCGGTCGAGCGAGCCGTTGCGGTCGCTTACCTTCGGACCGAAACGGGCCATCACCGCCTGCACGGCGGGGGAGCCGGGCGAGAGGACTTCCCGGGCGACGCGGTCGGCGTCGACGACGGTCGCTCCCCGAGCGGCGAGCATCCTGCCGACCGTGGACTTGCCCGAGCCGAGGCCACCGGTGAGGCCGACCAGGAGCACGCCCCAACGGTACCCGTGGCAAAGGCACCCCGGGGGCCGGAGCCGCCAGCCGGCCGGCCGAGGCGGGCGGCCCCGGCGGAGGCGCACAGCCCTCCGAACGCGCACAGCCCTCCGAACGCGCACAGCCCCGGGACGCGCAAAGCCCCCGGGCCGGCAGAAGCCGGCGCCGGGGGCTCCTGGAACGGCTGGAGGCTACTCCGCCGGCTGTTCGCCAGAGGCGGGGGCGGCGTCGGAGGCGACCTCCTCGGGTGCGCCGGCAGCGGCGGGAGCGCCGTACTCGTCGGCCTGGCCGTCGCCGGTACCGGGCTCGTGCTGCGCCTGCTCCTCGAGGTAGCCGGCCCAGGCCGCCTGTGCCTCGGACTCGGGCTCGAAGGCGGTGTAGGTGCCCCCGATGTAGTTGCCGTGCTCGTCGTAGGCGTGCTCGCCGAAGGCCTCGCGGTACTCGGCGGCCACCTCGCCGCCCTCGGCGGCCTGCTTG
>JAKACE010000052.1 GCA_021821705.1 Actinomycetes bacterium
CGTTGCAGTGAGCCAACGAGGCGCTCTCAGTCACTACTGACGACCACCTGGGGGCCGGACGGCGCGGCCAGGGCCACATCGCCCCTCACGGCCGGTACTCCGCCCCGGCGGCCGGCGGTACGCCTCGCCGCGCTGAAGCCGATCACGGCGGCGACGCCGCAGGCGGCGGCACCGGCGCCGAGGCCCATCCTGGCCCCCGCCATGGCGATGACCCAGCCGATCAAGGGCCCGCCGACGGGGGTCGAACCCATGAAGGCGACGGCCCACAGGGCCATGACCCGGCCCCTCATCGATGGCTCGGCCACGAGCTGGAGGGTCGAGTTGCCGGTGGCGAGGAAGGACACACTGCCCCAGCCCACCAGGCCCAGGGCGACGTACTCGGCTCCGAGCACGGGGGATACGGCCGCCAGGAGGATGGCAGCGCCGAACATGGCAGCGCCGATGGTCAGCGGCCGCAGGCCCGTGCGGCCCCGGGTGGCGGTGAACAGGCCACCGAGGACGGCTCCGGCACCCATGGCCGCGGTAAGGAAGCCGTATGTCTCCGGCCCTCCGTGGAACGTCCTGCCCGCCACCACCGGCAAGGTGACCTGGAACTCATAGGCGATGGTGCCCACGAGGGCCATCATCAGCAGTGGTACGCCTATGCGCGGCTCGTGGCGCACGTAGCGCAGCCCGTCGCGCATCTGCCCCTTGGCCCTGGTGGCGGGAGGGCTCGGTTCGAGAGCGCCGATGTCCATCGACGCCAGCGAGTAGACGACGGCGACGAAGCTGGCCGCGTTGAGCAGGAAGCAGGCGGCGGCGCCGGCCACGGCAATGAGCAGGCCGGCGATGGCGGGCCCGACGGCTCGGGCCGCATTGACCATGGTCGAGTTGAGGCTCACGGCGTTGCGGACATTGCCGGCCCCGACCATCTCGAGCACGAACGACTGGCGGGCCGGGTTCTCGAAGGTGTTGTTGAGGCCGAGGGCCAGGGCGAGCACGCAGAGCTCCCAGAAAGTGACGGCGTGGGCCAGGGCGAGCACGCCGAGGACCAGGGCCTGGACGCCCATCAGGGCCTGGAGGTAGACCATCAGCCGGCGCTTGTCGGAACGGTCGGCGATGACGCCCGCATAGGGGCCGAGCACGAGCACGGGCAGGGTCTGGACGGCGACGACCAGGCCCAGGTCAGTTGCCGACCCGGTGAGGCTGTAGACGAGCCAGGACTGGGCCACCGATTGCATCCAGGTGCCGACGAGCGAGATGGACTGGCCGACGAAATAGCGCCGGAAGTTGGGAACCGACAGCGCCGAGAACGTCCGCCTCAACTGGTTGACGGCCCGCGCTCTCACCGCCGGGCCCCCGGAGCGGGCCCCTGGGCCCTGAGGGTGTCCGCCAGGCGTTCGAGCACCGGGGTGGCGGCCGCCAGCGCCTGGCGCTCCTGGTCCGTCAGGGCTGCCATGAGCACCGAGAGGGCGTCGTCGCGCTCGGAGAGCACCCGGCCTACCAGGCGCCGGCCCAGCGGCGTTGCCTGGACCAGCGACACCCGCCTGTCGTCCCCTTGGTGGCGCTCCAGCAGGCCGGCGGCCACCAGTCTGGGCACCATGCGCGACAGCATGGTGGGGTTGACCCCGCAGAAGGCGGCCATCTCCGACATCGAGGCCGGTCCGCGCTTGGCTGCGACCAGGACGAGGTCGACCTCCGTGGCGGTCAGGCTGCCGGCCGACGAGGTGGGCCGGAGCCAGCGCGACATCCGGGCAACGGCGATCCGCAAGCGGCCAGCGGCGACATCGGTGCTTGTGGAGGGGCCATGGGGGACCTCGCCCCCGCCTGCGTCCTGCGGAGCTTCTCGGCTCCCGCCCGCCTCCACCACCGAGCCCCTCTCAGCGGCGTCCAATCCAGTGCCCACGACCACTCGCCCTTCGTCCCTCGGGTCAATCACTTGCTTGCTAGCAAGCATTCTACATCGGGGGCGAGCCGGTCTGCTGTGCGCCTTCGGTCACCCGGGTGGGACGGGTGCCACCCGGCTCGACCCGCCGTGTTCGAGCCGTGGGCCGTCCGAGCTGCGGCCGCCGGGGCGGGGGTCGTCAGGCATGCGGTGGCGGGGCGGTCCCCCCGCTGCCATCGCCGCCCGCCACAGTTCGAGCACGGGCGCCTCCTGGTCGGGGAACGCCAGTTCGCGCCCGGCCGGAAGTTCGTCGAGGCCCATCCAGCGGACTTCGCTCACCTCGGCGGGGTCGGGGTGCGGGTTGTCCGGCCCAACCAGTTCGGCGAAGTAGTAGAGATTGAGCGTCGACTCTTCCAGACCTTGGTCATCCGGCGGCCCGTAGGTGTCCATCCACATCCCGGCCAGGGCGGTCACGTCGATGGCCAGGCCCGTCTCCTCCTCGAGCTCGCGCACGGCGGTCAGCACCGGGTGCTCGCCGGGCTCGCAGAAGCCGCCTGGTATGTCCCAGCGCCCCGCCCAGGGTTGGTGGGCGCGCCGGACCAGGAGCAACTTCCCCCGGTGGGTGACCAGGGCCCCCGAGCACGGCTTGGGGTTGCGCCAGTGGCTGGTCCCGCAGGCCTGGCAGGTCACGGGAGGGAGCTTGGGCAGGGGTGCGGCGCAGTCAGGGCAGAACACCCGGGCATGGTACGGCCCTGAGCGGCCGGCTCGGGACGCCAGCGCTTTACGACGCTGGGAGCGCGTTACAACGCTGTGGTCACGCCGGCTCCAACTGCGGGCGCGCCCGGCGGGCGCGGCGGCCGTCGGGGATCACGAAGACCAGTGGCACCATGGCGGCCAGGAGCACCGCCAGCAGGAAGAAGGACTTGGTGAGGGTGGCAACCTCGTGCCCGGTGTGGGCGGCAACCGACGTGGCGAGGGAGATGCCGATGATGGCGCCCCCCTGGCGGGCCGCGCCCCGCAGCCCGGTTATGGCCCCGACGTCGTCCGGCGCCAGTTCGATCGAGGCGTTGTTCGCGGCCGGTGCCGACAGCCCCGTCCCCAGGCCGGTGAGGGTGGCGCCGACCGTGAGCCACAGGTACGGCGAGACCAGTTGCGCTGGGCTGGCGATCATGACCAGACCACCCGATATCAGGGCGATGCCGGCGATGATGGGCAACCGGTACCCGGTGCGGTGGATGAGCACGGACGCCGTGACGGCAAGCAGGATCTCGCCGATCGCTCTGGCCGTCAGCAGGGTGCCGGACGCCAGGGGGCTGAGCCCGTAGCGCTCCTCGGCGAAGAGGGGCACGAGCGAGCCGAACCCTATGGCACAGGCTCCCCACACCAGGTTGATGGCATTGGAGGCGGGGAACACCCGGCCCCGTAGAAGGTGCACGGGGATGAGAGGGTCCTCGACCCGAGAGCAGTGGCGCAGGAACTGGCGCCCCAAGGCGACGGCCACGATGGCTGGCAGGAGCACCGAAGGCGAGGTGAGGCCGGCGGACTTGTTGCCTATGTCCGTGACGGCCAGCATGAGCCCGAGGGCGGCCCCGCCCATGAGGAACGCCCCCGCCAGGTCGGGGCGGATCTGGCGGCGACCGGTCGATGGCAGCACTTTCCATGCCAGCAGCGTGAAGGCCGCGCCGATCGGCACGTTGACGAGGAAGACACCACGCCAGGTCCACGTGGTGAGGATTATGCCGCCGATGATGGGCCCGACCAGCGCCCCGAGCGGGAAGATGCTGGAGAACATGCCAAGGGCCTTCTGGCGGTGCTGGGGGGGGAAGATCTCCATCACGATGCCGCTGGCTGCGGGCATGAAGGCGGCACCGCCGGCTGCCTGCAGCACTCGCAGGGCGATCAGCAGGCCGATGTTGCCCGCCATACCGCACAGCAGAGAGCTGGTGGTGAACAGTACGGCAGCCCCAAGGAAGACCCGCTTGCGGCCCAGGTTGTCCGCTACCCGGCCTGCGATGGGCATGGCAACGACGAGGCCCAGCTGGTACGCCGTCATCGTCCAGCTCGTCCAGTTGAGGCCGGCGTGCAATGCCCGGTTGAGGGTGGGCAGCCCGGTCGCCACGATGGTGCCGTCCAGGGATGACATGAAGAGAGCGATCGAGCAGACGGCGAAGACAAGCCACGGCGCCCCGCCCTGTCGGCTGTCGGCCGGCCCCGGTGCCTGCCGGCCCTCGGCCGGCGCCGGTGGCTGTGCGGGGCCCGAAGCCAGAAGTAGTGCACCGGTGGGTACGCCGCCGGAGCCGGCCGCGTTGGCGGACCGCCCGGTGCGGCCCGCAGAAGCCGGGCGCCACCGGCGTCGCTCGCCGGCGTCCGAGCGGGGCGTGGGCAGGCGTAGCGCCTCCACGGGCATGGTCGGGGCCCCCGCGTCGGTAGCGAGGCCCAGGTTGGCCACCGGGCGCAGGCTCGACCTCGGTCCCGGCGGAGCGGGGCGACCGCCCGGCCGTGGCGACGGCCTTTCCCTCTCGGTGCTACCCGGCACCCTCTCCAGACGCAAGGCTCTTTCTCCCTCGGTGTGCGTGCCGCATGGCACGCCGAGCGGCGGGCCTGCGGTCTGAACGGCCAGCCGGGGTGCCGGCTCCCGTACGCAACCACCTTAGGCGCCCCAGAGGGGACTGAACAATCGTTTTTTCAGAGTTCAGCGACGGGCAGGGGGTGGCGCAGTGGACATACGCTGGACGAGCAGGGGGGGCGGGTCCCTCACGACGATGTCTTGGGGAGGGCTCCCCGACAGCTGGCTCAAGAGGGATTGCACGGCCTGGACGCCCACTTGGTAGTACGGCATCTTCACCGTCGTGAGGGGTGGCCAAGTGTGCTCGGCGACCCACTCGTCGTGGTAGGCCACCACCGACATCTCGCCGGGGACGTCGATACCGAGCCGCCGCAGGGCAGTGAGGGCGCCGATGGCGCCGTTCACGTTGGCCACGACCACCCCTGTCGGCCGGGGGTCGGTGGCCATCAGGCTCTCCATGGCGAGCGCCCCCATCTCGGGCGAGTAGCCGAGGCGCCTGACCCAGGCGTCGCGCCGGCGCAGGTTGGCCTCGTGCAGAGCGAGCGCGTAGCCCTGCTCCCGGCGGCGGGCGATGTCACTGGAGGGGACACCCCCGATGAGGCCGATACGGGTATGGCCCAGGGAGACGAGGTGCTGGGTGGCCAGCCGGGCACCGGCAACGTCGTCGAGGATGACCGAGCCCCGCCGGCCCGGGGTGCGCGATGTCACGAGCACTATGCGGGCGTCGTTTGCGACCAGGTTCTCCAAGGCCTGGTCGCTCAGGTCGTCGGAGCGCTGTAGCACGAAACCATCGACACGGCCCTCGCCGACCAGGCGCCGTAGCGTGTCACTGCCGGCCGTTATGCGGTCAGAGCGGCCGATGAGCAGGGTGTACTCCTGTGCCTCCGCCGCGTCGGTGGCGCCGCTCAGCAGATCGGCGAACAGCGGGCTGCTCACCGCCGGGATGATGAGCGCCAGCGCCTTCGACCGGGCCAGGCGTAGCGCCCTCCCGGCGTAGTTGGCGGTGTAGTTGAGGTCCTTGGCCGCCTTCAGCACCCGGTCGCGGGTGTCCTGCCTGGTCCGCAGCTTGGGGTCCCCGTTGAGGACCCGGGAGGCCACCGAGACCGAGACGCCGGCTAGGCGGGCGATCTGGCTGAGAGTGGCCACCGGCTCATGCTAGGGGGGCGTGCTGGGGGTCATGCTCGGGCTGCGGGTTGCGCCGACATGGCCGAGGGTGACCCTGGCCTCATGCCAGGCGGCATTGCTCAGGCTGCAGGTTGCGCCGACATGGCCGCCACGGCGTCGTCGACCGAGGTGACGACAGGCACCATGTGCCCGATCCCCACCAGCCCGAGGACCCTCGCAACCGACGGCCGGGGCGAGCACAGGACTACGTCGCCACCCTGTTCGCGGGTGCGCCTGAGGGCGCCGATGAGGGCTCCGACGCCCGTGGAGTCGACGAAGGCCACGCCCGAGAGGTCCAGTACCAGCCGGCGGGCACCGAGATCGGCGAGCGCTGAGCGGAAGTCGGCCGCCGTTGCGAACTCGAGGTTGCCGATGACCTGGCAGACCGTGACCCGGCCTACGTTTCGCAGAAGAGCTCTCATCTGTGGCCCCTTTCGGTCCTTTGGAGGGTACGCAGACAACATCTTCGCCCGGCATTGTTTGGGCGGACGCGAAGACAGCTGAGAGTTGGCTGTGGAGCCGGCGGTCAGGCCACCGCTGCGGCCGCCAGGAGCTCGCGGGCCGCGGCGAGGTCGTCGGTGATGCTCACGACCCGGGGTAGGCCGACGAGGTTGAGCACCCTGTAGACCGAGGGGCGCAGCCCGCAGACGACTGCGTCAGCCCCCATCTCGCGGACCCGGCGCACCGCACCGATGAGGGCCCCGATGCCAGCCGAGTCGATGAAGGTGGTACCGGACATCTCGAACACGACATTTCGCGCGGGGGGTAGCTGCGCCACCACCGAGCGGAACTGCGAAACCGTGAGGTACTCCAGGTTGCCGGCCAGGGTGCAGACAGTGACCGGGCCGTCCTCGTGCTTCAACCCAACTTGCATGTGCTCCGCCCCTCCTGTCGTGGGTCGTTCCTACCCATCGTCCACCTTCCGCATAGGCATTCGCGCGACATTCCGTAACAATTGTGTAACGGCGACCACGCCGCCAGGAGGCCCCCGAAGGCCTCTGGCAAGATGGTCTGGCCCTCGCCGGGCGGCGCCTGGCCGCGGGCGGGGACGGAGAACGGTGCCATTGCACATCCTGCTCATCGACGACGACGCCAACATCCGGGCCTCGTTGGGGATGGTCCTTAGACAGGAAGGCTACCTCGTGTCGGAGGCGGCGAGCGGGGAGGAGGGCCTGGCCACCTTTGCCGGCCGGCCGGCCGACGTGGTCCTGGTGGACCTGCTCCTGCCCGGAGTGGACGGCTTCGAGGTCACGCGCCAGTTGCGGCGTACCAGTGACGTGCCGGTCATCGTGGTGTCGGCTCGGGGGGACACCCACGACATCGTGGCCGGCCTCGAGGCGGGAGCGGACGACTACCTGACCAAGCCGGTCATGTCCAAGGAGCTGTCCGCGCGCATCAGGGCGCTCATGCGCCGTGCCATGTCGTCGGCCCGGGACGGGACGGTGCTCACCTTCGGAGACCTGGAGATCCACCCGGACGCCGGCACGGTGCGCAAGGCGGGCGAGCCAGTGGTCCTCACCCGAACGGAGTTCAGGCTGCTCTGCGAGCTGGCGGCCAAGCCCGGCTGGGTGATGGACCGCCCTCAACTGCTCTACCGGGTGTGGGGCTACGACTATTTCGGCGACACCCGCCTCGTTGACGTCCACGTGGGGCGACTGCGCGCCAAGATCGAGACCGACCCGTCCAAGCCCGAGCTGGTGGTGACCGTCAGGGGGCTGGGCTACAAGCTGCAGGCGCCGTGACGGGCCAGCCCCACCAGCGCCGGTTCGGCCTGCGGGCCAGGGCGACGGCGGCTTTCGGTGCCGGGGCGGCCCTGGTGTCGGTGGCCCTGGCGCTGCTGACCTTCGGCCTCGTGCACCACTACCTGCTGGCGCAGAGGGAGGTGTCGGCGACCACGGAGACCTACTCCGATGCCAGGGTGGTCAAGCGGGACCTGGTGCTCGGGGGGGCCACCGTCGAGGACGTCCTGTCGTCGCTGACCGTACCCCAGGGCACGGTGGTGTTCGTCCTGCAACACCATCAGTGGTACTCGGCGTCGGTGGCGGTGGGGGCCGGGGGCGAGGCCGCGGTCGGGGGGGGGCCCGGGGCCCGGGGTGCCGGGGGCGCGTCACGACCGGCCGGCCTGCCGTCCGCCCTGGTTGCGATGGTCGCAGGTGGCCAGCCCGCTCGCCAGCGGGTGGCTTTCGACGGCAAGCCGGCCATAGCGGTCGGAGTGCCCCTGGCGGCGGCGGGGGCGGACTACTTCGAGGTCCACTCGCTGGTCGAACTGCGCCGGACCCTCGACGTCCTGGCGCTGGTGCTGCTCGTGTGCGCGGCGGCGACGACGCTCGGCGGCCTGTTCATCGGCCGGTGGGCCAGTGGCCGTCTGGTGCGCCCGCTCAACGTGGCAGCGGACGTGGCCGCCGCCATCGCCGGGGGCGCTCTCGACAAGCGCCTGCCCTTGGGGGACGACCCCGACCTGGCCGTCCTGGCTGTCTCGTTCAACGAGATGGTCGAGGCGTTGGCCAAGCGGGTGCGCAGGGACGCCCGCTTCGCGTCCGACGTGAGCCACGAGCTGCGCTCACCGCTCACAACGGTGCAGGCGAGCGTCGAGCTGCTGGCCCGGTGCCGAGCCGACCTCGACGCCGAGGGCCGCCGGGCGCTGGACCTGCTCACGTCGGAGGTGGCGCGCTTTTCGACGATGGTCCAGGACCTGCTGGAGATCTCCCGCTCGGACGCCGGTGCTGCCGGCCTCGACCTGGAGGAGCTGGACCTCGAGGACCTGGTCGCCAACACCGTGGCCGCCTACACCGCTGGGGCGGTCCCGGTCGCCGTGCCACCGGGGCTGGAGGGGGTGTGGGTGCTGGCGGACCGCCGCCGGCTGCAGAGGGTGCTGGTCAACCTGCTCGACAACGCCGCCGCCCATGCCGGCGGCGCCGTGGCCGTGGCGCTGCGTGCGGACGGCCGCACGGCCGAGATCCTGGTGGACGATGCCGGCCCGGGTGTCACCCCGGCCGAGCGGGAGGCCATCTTCGAGAGGTTCTACCGTGGGGGCGCCTCCGGGCGCCGCGGGGGCACCGGTGGCAGCGGCCTGGGCCTGGCGCTGGTGCTGGAGCACGTCCGGGCGCAGGGCGGGCATGAGGAGG
>JAKACE010000053.1 GCA_021821705.1 Actinomycetes bacterium
CGCCAGCCGCGGCTTCAGCGCTGCCAACATCGCATCGATGCTCATGTCGTTCGGCATGTTCGGTTCGATCTTCCTTCTGGCGCAGTTCCTCCAGATCGTCCAGCACTACTCGCCCCTGGCCGCGGGAGTACGCACGCTGCCCTGGACCGCCATGCCGATGCTCGTGGCCCCGGTCGCCGGCGCGATGACCCAGCGCACCGGGGGGCGCCCTGTGCTCGTCACCGGCCTCGCACTGCAGGCCGCCGGCCTGGCATGGTTGGCGGCCGTCGTCTCGCCGAGGGTCGCCTACCTCACCATGGTCCCCGCCTTCGTCCTGAACGGCGTGGGCATGGCGCTGTTCTTCGCCCCGATGGCCAGTACCGTCCTTGGTGCGGTTGGCCGCGAGCACGAAGGGGTGGCATCGGGCGTCAACAACGCCATCCGTGAGCTGGGCGGAGTGCTCGGGGTGGCGGTGCTGGCCTCCGTGTTCGCCGGCGCCGGGAGCTACGCCAGCGGTCTGGCGTTCGTCGATGGGCTTGCTCCCGCCGTGTACGTCGGAGCGGGCGTCGTGGCGGTGGCGGCCGTGGTAGCGGCGCTCATACCGGGCCGCAGGTCGAGCCGCACGCTGGGTGCGAGCCCGGACGGCGGGGGTGTCCCGGCCGAAGCGGCGGGCCCGGCGGTGGCCGTGCTCTGACAGGCGCCGGCCAGGTGGGCCCTGCGCCCTTGGGCAACGAGCGCCGGTGCGCAGGCGGCGAGGGCCCGACCTGGCAGGCCGCCGGGCAAGGGCGGGCAGAGCAAAGCTCTATGGCGGCCCTGCATTGGCGCAGGGCCGCTGTAGCATCACCGGCCGTGGACGCCACAACCTGGATCGAACAGTTCGCCAGGGTGCTCGGCACCGAGGCTCCGTCGGAAGATGACAAGTCCACGCTGCTGTCGCTGGCCTCGGTGGCCGCCAATGCCTCCGAGAGGCTCGCTGCGCCCATCTGCTGCTGGCTGGTGGCCAGGGCCGGCGTCGATCCCGGGGATGCGCTGGCGGCCGCCCGCGACCTGGCAGCGCGTGTTCCCGGGACGTCATGAGGTAACGCCATGTCCAAACGCCGCCGTGAGAAGCTGGTCGACCCTGCGCACTGGGCGTCGCTGAGGCCCTTCGGACTGGGGGAGGAAAAGCCGAACAACTACCGTTCCATCCTCGACGCCTTCAGCGACAACCGTGACAACCTTGCCTACGCCTGGCGGATCCTCAACCAC
Source organism: Actinomycetes bacterium (assembly GCA_021821705.1). GTDB lineage: Bacteria > Actinomycetota > Acidimicrobiia > Acidimicrobiales > Palsa-688 > JAJZMF01. The sequence continues at coordinate 1,228 of JAKACE010000053.1, forward strand.
GGGGTCTGTGACGGCTGCGCTCTCGGTACGACCGGCATGCGCGACTGGACCCTGGACCAGGTGCACCTCTGCAACGTGAGGCTCCGCCTGCTGCGCCTCAACACGGCGCCGGCGATGGATGCGGCATTGCTGAGCGATGTTCCATCCCTCGAGGGACGGCCGGCGCGCTCCCTGCACGAACTGGGCCGCCTGCCCTTCCCGATGGTCCGCCGCCGAGGGGACAAGGGGTTCAGCCGCACCAGCTGGGACGAAGCCCTCGAACTGGTGGCCCAGCGGGTGGCTGCTTCGCCGCCCGAGCGCCTCGCCTTCTACATGACGAGCCGCGGGCAGCCCAACGAAAACTACTACGTCGCCCAGAAGGCGGTCCGGGCGCTGGGGACCAACTCCATAGACAGCGCCGCCAGGCTCTGCCATGCCCCGAGCACGTTGGCACTCAAGGGCGCGCTCGGGGTGGCAGCGACGACCTGCTCGTACTCCGACCTGATCGGTACCGATCTCGTCGTCTTCATCGGCTCCAACGTCGCGCAGAACCAGCCCGTGATGATGAAGTACCTCTACCACGCACGCAAGGCCGGTACTCGCGTCGCAGTGGTCAACACCTACCGCGAGCCGGCCATGGAGCGTTACTGGGTGCCCTCGAACCTCGAGAGCGCCGTGTTCGGCACCGTGGTCACGGACCGTTTCTTCGAGGTGACCGTAGGAGGCGACATCGCCTTCCTGAACGGCGTGTTGAAGCACATGGCGGAGCGGGGATGGGTCGACCGGGCTTTCGTCGACTCCCGCACCACAGGTTTCCCCGAGCTCGAGCGCCACCTCGCCTCGCAGACCTGGGAGCGCCTCGAGGCGGCTTCGGGTAGCAACCGCACCGAGATGCTCGACCTGGCCCGGATGCTGTCGGAGGCGCGTACTGCGGTCCTGGTCTGGAGCATGGGCGTGACCCAGACCAGCACCGGCGAGGACGCCGTGCGGGCAATTGTCAACCTGGGCCTGTCGCGCGGCTTCGTGGGGAGGCCCCATTGCGGTCTGATGCCGGTACGAGGTCACTCGGGGGTCCAGGGCGGAGCGGAAATGGGTGCCTACGCCACCGCTTTCCCCGGTGGCGCGGCTATCGACGCGCCAAACGCGGCGCGCCTGAGCGAGCTCTGGGGTTTCGCCGTCCCGTCGTCGCCGGGCATGACGGCCCCCGAAATGGTGGAGGCGGCCCACGACGGCCGGCTGGACGTCCTTTTTTGCTCCGGTGGCAATTTCACCGAGGTGCTGCCGGATCCGCAGTTCGTGCGGGAGGCATTGTCGAGCGTCCCGGTGCGGGTACACCTCGACATCGTGCCGTCGGCGCAGATGCTTGTGCCTCCCGGGGACGTTGTCGTGCTCCTACCGGCCCAGACGCGCTATGAAATGCGCGGCGGCGTGACTGAGACGTCCACCGAACGCAGGGTCATATTCAACCCGGAGATCCCCGGGCCTCGCATAGCGCAGGCCCGGGCCGAGTGGGAGGTCTTCAGCGAGCTGGTCTCGCGTGCCCGGCCCGAGATGGGCCCCTTCGTCAGCTTCGACGGGACGGCGGCCATCCGTGAGGAGATCGCGAGGGTGGTCCCCAACTACGGGCTCATGGCGACCCTGCGGGAGGAGGGCGACCAGTTCCAGTACGGAGGTTCCCTGCTGTGCGCCGGCTGGGAGTTCCCCACGCCCGACGGCAAGGCACGTTTCAGCCCGGTGAGCGTCCCCGACACCGAGCGAGAGGACGGTACGTTCCTGGTCGCGGCCAGGCGGGGCAAGCAGTTCAACAGCATGGTCCAAGGTGAGCTGGACGCTCACACGGGGGCCAGGCGTTCGTCGGTGCTGATCAACGCCAGGGATGCGGAGGCCATCGGTGCCGGCCAGGGCGCCCAGCTCGTCCTCAGCAACGCCAACGGCTCCCTGGTCGGCCAGGCCATGTTCGCACCGGTGGCCCGGGGTACTGTCCAGGTGCACTGGCCAGAGGGCAACGTACTGCTCGACTCCCACCGCCGCTCGGCCGCTTCGGGCATACCCGACTACACCGCTGCGGTGAGGATCAGGCTAGACGGGGCGGCCGGAGCAGAAGACGCTGCGGGCTCGGGCCCGGGCGCCGCCGGCCGGCCGGAGCCGACCGGCAGCCACCTGTGAGCACACCAGCGCGGCCGGGGCCCACCACGCGTGCCCCGGCGTGGGAGGTGCTGGAGACAACGGCGCACCGTGGAGAGGACACGGTGGCGACCGAGGAGCCGATGGAGATCAGGCTGGTGTGCGCCGACAGGCGGATCCCGGTGGTGGTGACGATGAGGACACCGGGAGCGGATTTCGAGCTGGCCACGGGCTTCTTGTTCAGTGAGGGGGTCATACGCTCGCCCGAGCAGCTGCGCGCCGTGACCTACTGCGTCGACCCAGCCGTGGGCCAGGAGCAGCGCTACAACATCGTCAACGTCGAGGTGCGGGGTGCCTCGGTAAACGACATCACTCCCCTGGAGAGGCACTTCTCCATGACCAGTGCATGCGGTGTCTGTGGCAAGGCGACACTGGAGGGCCTCCAGCGCAGGGGCCTGGCGCGGCCGGCCGCCGGGCCCATGCTGGCGCCTGAAGTTCTCAGGTGCCTCCCGGCCAAGCTGCGCGACGCCCAGCGCCTCTTCGAGGCCACCGGAGGCCTGCATGCAGCGGGACTTTTCACAGCGTCGGGCGAGCTACTTGCCCTCCGGGAGGACGTGGGCAGGCACAACGCCATGGACAAGGTCGTCGGCTGGGCGCTCATGCACGGGCGCCTGCCCCTGCACGGGCAGATCCTGGTGGTGAGCGGCCGGGCCAGCTTCGAACTGGTGCAGAAGGCTCTTGCCGCCGGTGCCGGCGCCCTGTGCGCTGTTTCCGCCCCGAGCAGCCTGGCTGTCGACCTGGCCGGCGAGTTCGGCATGACGCTCATCGGCTTCCTCCGGCCCGGCCGGTTCAAGATCTATACCGGCGCCGAGCGCGTCGCCCTGCCCTGAGCTCGGAGCCGGCGGGGCGCGAGCCGTCCGGCCATCGAGAGCCCCCGCCACGCCCAAAGGACCACCAAGTAGCGCCGGGATAAGGCCGGGCGCCGGGAGACGGTAGCGGCCCGACGCTAAGCTGCATGGATGAACCGGGGACCTGTTCTCGTACTCGATTACGGAGCCCAGTACGCGCAGTTGATCGCCCGCCGTGTGCGTGAGGCGCGCGTCTACAGCGAGATAGTCCCGCACACCATGGCCGTGGAGGACATAGCGGCCAAGCGCCCTGGTGCCCTCATCCTCTCGGGTGGCCCCGAGTCCGTCTACGCCCCAGGGGCACCCCAGGTCCCGTCGGCGCTGTTCGACCTCGGCGTCCCGGTGCTGGGCATCTGCTACGGCCTGCAGGCCATGGCCGTGGCACTGGGGGGCGAGGTCGGCCATACCGACAAGGGTGAGTACGGCCCCACCCAGGTCACCGTGGAGCCTGGCTCGGCTCTGCTGGCCGGGCTCCCTGAGCACCAAACGGTGTGGATGTCGCACCGCGACGCGGCCGTTGCGCTCTTCCCCGGTGCCCGGCGCACCGCCCGGACCGAGGGGGCGTCCATCGCTGCCTACGAGGACCCCGAGCGCGGTCTGTACGCCGTCCAGTGGCACCCTGAGGTCGCCCACAGCCAAAACGGCCAGCGCGTGCTGGAAAACTTCCTCCACCGCTGTGCCGGCCTGAGCGGGGACTGGACGACAGGCAACATCATCGAGGACGCCGTCAAGGCCGTGGCTGAGCGAGTGGGCCCGCACCCGGTCATCGCCGGCCTCTCCGGCGGCGTCGACTCCGCCGTGGCGGCCGCCCTGGTGCAAAGGGCGGTCGGGGACCAGCTGACGTGCGTTTTCGTCGACCACGGGCTGCTGCGTGAGGGCGAGCGCGAGCAGGTCGAGGACGACTTCGTGCGGGCGACCGGGGTGAGGCTGCACACCGTCCACGCCCAGGACCAGTTCATCGACGCTCTCGACAAGCTCGACGACCCGACCGACCCGGAGGCCAAACGCAAGGCGATCGGGCGGGAGTTCATACGCGCCTTCGAAGCGGCCGCCAAGCAGATCATCTCGGCCCAGGGGCCCGAGCACGCCGGCGAGGTCCGGTTCCTGGTGCAGGGGACGCTCTACCCGGACGTAGTCGAGTCCGGTGGTGGCGAGGGAGCCGCCAACATCAAGAGCCACCACAATGTCGGTGGGCTCCCCGACGACCTCCGCTTCGAGCTGGTGGAACCGTTGCGCCGGCTGTTCAAGGACGAGGTGCGAGCTGTGGGCGAGGAGCTCGGCCTGCCCGCCGACCTGGTCTGGCGCCAGCCCTTCCCGGGCCCGGGCCTGGCGATCCGCATCGTCGGAGCGGTGACGAGGCAGCGCCTGGCGGTGCTCAGGCATGCCGACGCCATCGTGCGCGAGGAGCTTTCGGCCGCCGGCCTCGACCGGGAGATCTGGCAGTGCCCGGTCGTCCTGCTCGCCGACGTGCGCTCGGTGGGCGTCCAGGGCGACGGCCGCACGTACGGTCACCCGGTGGTCATACGGCCGGTGAGCAGTGAGGACGCCATGACGGCCGATTTCTCCCGGCTGCCCTACGAAGTGCTGGCCCGGATCTCCACCCGTGTGACCAACGAGGTGAGCGATGTCAACCGGGTGGTGCTCGACATAACGAGCAAGCCGCCCGGCACCATCGAGTGGGAATGAGCGGGCTGGGCCATGCGGCGCCCCGCCAGGGTGCGGCGGTCCCGCAGTAGGTTGGGCCGGGCGGCCGGCAACCGCCGGCCTTCTAACCCGGCAAGCGGAGGCACCATGGCTACAAATCTCCCGGCAGGACTGGCAGGACGTTCGGGCACCTTTTCGATCGGCGGGGACCTGAGCGTCAACCGTCTCGGTTTCGGCGCCATGCAGATCACCGGCCCGGGGGTCTGGGGTGACCCGGCTGACCCGGACGAGGCCGTGAGGGTGCTGCGCAGAGCCGTCGAGCTCGGTGTCAACTTCATCGATACCGCTGACTCGTACGGGCCGGTTGTCTCCGAGACGCTGATAAGGAAGGCGCTCCACCCGTACCCCGCAGGTCTTGTAATAGCGACCAAGGCCGGACTGACCCGTCAAGGCCCGGACCGGTGGCTGCCGGTCGGGCGGCCCGAGTACCTGCGCCAGCAGTGCGAGATGAGCCTCCGGCACCTGGGCCTGGAGCGCCTCGACCTGTTCCAGCTACACCGCATCGACCCCAAGGTGACCCTCGAGGACCAGCTGGGCGAGCTGGTGAGCCTGCAGAAGGAGGGGAAGATCCGCCACATCGGGCTGAGCGAGGTTGCGGTGAGCGAGGTGGAACAGGCCAGGCGCCTGGCCCCCGTGAGCACCGTCCAAAACCTGTACAACCTTGTCAACCGCAAGTCCGAGGACGTCCTCGAGTACTGCGAGGCCAACGGTATCGGCTTCATCCCCTGGTTCCCGCTGGCCACGGGGGAGCTGGCCCGGCCCGGCAGCCAGCTGTCCCGCATGGCCTCGGCCAGGCAGGCATCGCCTGCGCAACTGGCACTGGCCTGGTTGCTGCACCGCTCGCCTGTCATGTTGCCAATCCCCGGCACGTCCAAGGTGGCGCACCTCGAGGACAACATGGCGGCAGCCCTGCTTCAACTGTCCGAGGACGAGGCGGCCGACCTCCAGCGCGTCTGAGGTGCACCTGCTGGCGGCAGCCGCCGCTGTGGGCGCCGGCCTGGCCGCCGGGACCATCAACACCGTCGTGGGGTCGGGGACGCTCATAACGTTCCCGACCTTTTTGGCCCTGGGCTACCCGCCCCTGGTTGCCAATGTGTCGAACACCATCGGGCTCGTGCCCGGCTCACTGAGCGGGGTGCATGCCTACCGCAAGGAGCTCGGCAGCCCCGAGCAGCACCAGCGCGCCGTCCATCTCGGCTGCTTCTCACTGCTCGGGGCCATCGCCGGGGCGGTGCTGCTGCTCGCCTTGCCGGGCACGGCCTTCAAGCGGGTGGTGCCGTTCCTCATACTGATGGCGTGCGCCCTGGTCCTGCTCCAGCCGAGGGTCAGCCGCTGGCTGCGCCGGCGCAGGTCGGAGAGCGTCGAGGCCGACGGTACCGGCCGCGCCGAACACCTCTCGCCCGTGCTCCTGGCGGTGGTCTTCGCCACTGGTGTCTACGGCGGTTACTTCGGTGCCGCCCAGGGAGTCATCCTCATCTCCTTCCTGGGTATCTTCATAAGCGACAACCTTCAGCGGCTCAACGCGTTGAAGAACGTCCTGGCGCTGCTGGCCAACCTCGTAGCCGGCGTTGTCTTCGCCTTCAGCGGGCACGTCTCGTGGTCCCTGGCCGCCGTCATGGCGGTGGGAGCGGTCGCCGGCGGGCAGCTGGGTGGCCTGGTCGGGCGCCGCCTGCCTCAACCTGTGCTGCGGGCGACCGTGGTGGTCGTAGGTACGGCCGTATCTCTCTACATGCTGGCCTGAGGCGCGCTGAGCGCACACCCGTGGTCACCGCAAGCGGCCGGTCTTGTAGTAGCTCCTCCGGTGATGTACAACTGCTACTTAACTGGTTCAGTAAGGTGCCAGTTCGGACTTAACCGGTTTAAGTTCCGAGATAATGACTACCCAGGGGGGTAACAAGTGGGAATCTCTCGTCTAGGACGAGCCGCCGCGTGCACGGTCGGCGCATCTCTCGCCTTGCTGGCCGCCAGCCCGGTGGCGGCGAGCGCCGACCAGTGGGGGCAGCCCGCGGCAACAGGCCGAAGCCTCGCTCCCGGCACCCGGTTCTTCGTGCCGCCGCCGGCCACGGGCTCCTTCGCCCAGATCGTGTCCCTGCTGCGCAGCCGGGACCGCAAGGACGCCATGCTCCTAGCGGAGATGGAGGCGACACCGCAGGCCGTTTGGTTCACCGGTACCAACCCGTCGGGGTCCCAGCAGAGCCCGGACCAGGTCGCCTGGGCAGTCAGGCGGACGCTCCTGGAGGCCAGGGTCGAGCAGGCGGTACCCGTGATGGTCATCTACAACATCCCCGGCCGTGACTGCGCCCAGTACTCGTCGGGTGGAGCGCCAACCGATGTCGCCTACCAGGCCTGGGTATCGGGCTTCGCCCAGGGCCTCGGCGACGCCAAGGCCGTCGTACTGGTCGAGCCCGATGCGCTGGCCAACCTGCCGAGCGACTGCGGTGCCGGAGCCTACGCTGGCGAGGCCAACCCACCGACGGATGCCAGCCGGCTGGCAGACATCAACTTCGACGTGACAACGCTCGAGTCCGACCCGAACGCCTCGGTCTACCTCGACGGCGGCAACAGCGCGTGGCAGTCGGTCGGGAGCAGCGCGCCCAAGACAGGCCAGACCGCGCCCGCTCCCTTCACCGACATCCCCGGTATGGCGGAGCGGCTGGCTGCCGCCGGGGTGGCCAAGGCCCAGGGCTTC